>CAZRLJ010000005.1:0-59277 GCA_964600905.1 uncultured Acutalibacter sp.
CGAAGCACTTGGTCTCGTCCCGCAGCAGCATAGCGCCCAGGTTGCCGTGGCCCAGACCCACGCTGCGCTGTTCGGCAACGGAACCGGGGATGCAGAAGGCCTCCAGGCCGATACCGATGGCCTCGGCGGCGTCGGCGGCGGTCTTTACGCCCTTCTTGATGGCGACGGCACAGCCCAGGGTATAGGCCCAGCCGGCGTTTTCAAAAGCGATGGGCTGTACGCCCTTGACGATCTCATAGGGATCAAAGCCCTTGCTCTTGCAGAGCTCTCTGCACTCCTCAAGGCTGCCCAGGCCATACTCGGCAAGGCACTTTTCGATCTTGGGCATTCTTCTCTCTTTGCCCTCAAACATGACGTCATTTGCCATTTGATTATCCTCCTAATCTATGTATGGTCTGAAATTATTCTTCTCTGGGATCGATGTATTTCGCAGCGCCATCAAAACGGCCGTACTGGCCGATGTTCTTCTCATAGGCCTCGTTGGGGGAAACGCCGTGGCGGATGTCCTCCAGCATTTTGCCCAGCTTTACAAACTGGTAGCCGCAGACCTCGTTATTCTCGTCCAGAGCCATCTTCAGGACATAGCCCTCGGCCATCTCCATGTAACGGACGCCCTTGGCGCCGGTGGAGAACATAGTGCCAACCTGAGAACGCAGGCCCTTGCCCAGGTCCTCCAGTCCGGCGCCGATGGGCAGACCGCCCTCGGAGAACGCCGTCTGGCTGCGGCCGTAGGCCAGCTGCTTGAAGATTTCCCGCATTGCCACGTTGATGGCGTCACACACCAGGTCGGTATTCAGGCACTCCAGAAGGGTCTTGCCGGGAAGAATCTCGGCGGCCATGGCGGCGGAATGGGTCATGCCGGAGCAGCCCAGGGTCTCCACCAGGGCCTCCTGCACAATACCATCTTTCACGTTCAGCGTGAGCTTGCAGGCGCCCTGCTGGGGAGCGCACCAGCCGATGCCATGGGACAGGCCGGAAATATCAGAAATCTGATAAGACTTGACCCACTTGCCCTCCTCCGGGATCGGAGCCGGGCCATGATGGGGGCCCTTTGTCACCGTGCACATCTTTTCCACTTCATGGGAATAGTTCATATTGGTACTCCTTTCGATTTGCTTATTATTCCGGACGGTTCCCGCCCAAAATATCATTCCTTGTCTATTATATATGCATTTGCGGCATGATTCAAGAGCTTTCAAGAAATTTTGATGATTCTGCTTTCCGGAAATCTCCCTGCCGGGGGACAGATCACGTGTCAAGACAGCTGAGATCCAACAGTTCAGAGGGCTGGCCGGTGCAGGTCAGGGTCAGGCGGTGCATGGCCCGGGTGGAAGCCACGTACAGCAGGCTGCGGTCAAACTCCGTCCGGTAGTTCCGCTGGTCCACAAAGGGGACTGCCACATGGTCAAATTCCAGGCCCTTGGACATCTGGATGGAAAGGACGATGGCGCCGGCGGCAAAGCGCTTGCTCTCCGGGGTGATCAGCGTCACCTCTGTCCCCCGCTCCGCCAGCCATTCGTGCAGGGCGCGGGCGTCCTCGTTGGTGCGGGTGACGATCCCCATGGAGCCGCTCTCCTCCCGCTGGAATTCCTGCACCAGAGCGGCGATCCGGTCAAGCTCCTCCTCCCGGGTCTTCCCGGCAATCAGCTCCGGCTTCTGGCCATGGCGCTCCACCGCCTCAAAATCCTGGAGGTGCACCAGGGACTTGGCAAAGTGCATGATCTCCCAGGTGGAACGGTAGCTCTTTTCCAGCCGGATCAGCTCCGAGCCCTCGTAAAGCCCGTGCAGCTCTTCCAGGGTATAGCGGCAGTTGGGATTGACCGCCTGGCCGAAATCGCCCAAAATCGTCTTGGGGCAGGGGAACAGGCGGTTGAGCACCGCGTACTGGATGGGGCTGTAATCCTGCATCTCATCGATGACCAGGTGCTTGATGCGGTGGCTGGTCTGAAGCCCTGTAAAGGCGGATTGCAGGTAAAGATAGGGAAACACATCGTTCCATTCCAGCACATTTTTCTGGAAGGGACGGTACATTTTCTGCTCGCCGATCTGCCGGTAGAAATCCTTGTAGGCGGCAAGGGTGGTTTTGAGCTTCAGCATTTTCCGGAGGGCGATCATGATCTGGGTCTCCTTCGGCGGCTGCTCCTCCCGGAGGAATTCGTTTTCCAGCCGGCTGCGGATGTCGTTTGCCACCTGCTCCAATCGCTTCATCAGCGGGAACCGGGTGTAAGTGTTCACCCGGTCCCGGATCCAGTCCGCCGGAACTGAAAACTCCCCGTAAACGTAGTCGGCGGCCTCAAAGGCTGTCTCCGGCAGACGGGCGATATACTCGTCCATCCGCCGGACAAATTCCGCCGTAGACTTAAACTGCACCCGCCGGGCCCAGGCGGCGTCGTCGGTTTCCAGCGGGTTTCTGTCTCCCACAAAATCCACGCCCTCCTCGATCTGCACCAGGGCCAGGTCCTCCAGGCTGGCCTCGAAAATGGGCTCCTCCCCCAGCTCCGGCAGCACGCCGGAAATGTAATCGCCGAACACCTTGTTGGGGGAAATGATGGTGACGTTTTCCGCCTTGATGGTATTCCGGAACCGGTACAGCAGGAAGGCCACCCGGTGCAGGGCGATACTGGTCTTTCCTGAGCCCGCCACGCCCTGGATGATCATGGTGTGGGCCTTTTCGTTGCGGATGACGGCGTTCTGCTCCTTTTGGATGGTGGAAATGATGGACTTCATCTTCTCATCGCTGGTGTGGGCCAGCTCCTGCTGGAGGATGTCGTCCTGAATATTCTGGGAGCTGTCAAAGGCAAACTCCAGCTGGCCGTTCTGAATTTTGAACTGTCGTTTGAGGGTCAGCTTCCCCTCTACATGGGCCTCCGGGGCGTCGTAAAAGGCGGGGCCCAGCTCGTAGTCGTAAAACATGCTGGCCACGGGGGACCGCCAGTCGATGACGTACAGCTGCCGCTGATACCGGAAAGCGTACAGCCCCACATAGTAGGCGTTGGCCCTTTCCTCCCCCTCCGGCAGGAAGTCGATCCGTGCAAAATAGGGGGAGCTCTGGGTCTTCCTCAGCCGGTCCCTGGCCATGACCAGAGACGCGCCGGTGCTGTTGTTGTCCCGCATGATCATGGACGCCTGGAACATTTCCTTGGCGTCCCCCTCGCCGCTGTGGTCCGCCATGTATTCCAGCAGCTCCTTTTGCTCCTGGTCCATGCGCTCCACGGTGGCCTCCGCTTCCTTCAGCTCCTCCGCCACCATTTCCTCAATGCGCTGAAGGTGTTCCCGCTCCTCGGGAAAATCCGCGCCGCTCCTGGCGGCCTGTTTCGTTTCCGCTTCCATCTTCTCCTCCTTTTCCGTTTTTCTCTCACTTTTTCTTTTGGAAGGAAAGTATAGCAGAAAATTTGAAAAAAGACTAGACTTTTCTTTTGGAATATGGTATGTTATGATCTACTTGTGGAGGAAAGCATTATTTCTCTGAAAGAATTAAAGGCAGCAAAAGAAACGGCCCTCCGTCCCTTTGACGGTGGGCCTGTCCTTTTTTAGCCAAATGCGTCCTCTGGCTACAGCACGCTCTCCGGCTCGAAGACGATGGAGCCGTCATCCCGGAGGAAGCGGGGGATCCGGCGCGATCTCAAATTCCTTCACGGGGCCATACAGCCGCTGGTCCACCCGGGCGGTGAGCCGCAGGCCATCGGGAACGTATTCCTCTGAGAGCACCGCCCCCTCCTCCCGGAGCTTTGCCGCCAGGCCGCTTTTGGCAAAGGGCAGCAGCAGCTCCACCTCGAAGGTCTTTTCCGGCAGGTTTTCCTCCACCGCCTCCAGCAGGCGGTCAATGCCATCCCCGTTCAGGGCGCTGATCCGCACGGCGCCGGTCAGGTGCAGGGCCGTTTCAGGGTCTTCCACCGCATCCCATTTGTTCAGTACCGGGATCACCGGCCGCTCCCCTACGCCCAGGCTGCGGAGCAGCTCCTCCGTGACCCGCAGATGCTCCCCCGCCTCCGGGCTGGAGGCGTCGCAGATATTCAGCAGGATGTCGGCGGTGGCCGCCTGCTCCAGGGTGGACTTAAAAGCCTCCACCAGGTGGTGGGGCAGCCGCCGGATGAGGCCCACCGTGTCGATGAGCATCACCGTCTTGCCGCCGGGCAGCTTCAGCGCCCGGGCAGTGGGGTCCAGCGTGGCGAAGAGCTTGTCCTCGGCCAGCACCCCTGCCTGGGTCAGCCGGTTCATCAGGGTGCTCTTTCCGGCATTGGTGTAGCCAACCAGGGCCACGGTGACCGTGCCGTTTTTCTTCCGGCGCTTCTCGATCACACTGCGGGCGGCCTCCACCTCCTGTAACTGCTCCTTCAGGGAATTGATCCGCCGCCGGATGTGGCGGCGGTCCGTTTCCAGCTTGGTCTCGCCGGGGCCCCTGGTGCCGATGCCTCCACCCAGCCGGGACATGGACGTTCCCTGCCCCGCCAGCCGGGGCAGCATGTACCGCAGCTGTGCCAGCTCCACCTGCAGCTTGCCCTCCCGGCTTCTGGCCCGCTGGGCGAAGATGTCCAGGATCAGCATGGTGCGGTCGATGACCCGCACGCCGCAGAGCTTTTCCAGGTTTCGGATCTGCGTGGGGGTCAGCTCCCGGTCAAAAATCACCAGGTCCAGCTCCTCCCGGGCCACCAGCTCCGCCGCCTCCCCGGCCATGCCGGAGCCCAGGCAGGTGGCCGTATCCGGAGCAGGACGCTTCTGGGTCAGGAAAAATGCCGGCTCCGCTCCGGCGGTGCGGGTCAGCTCGGCCAGCTCCGCCAGGGACGGCTCCACGTCGTATTCCCCGGTATCCAGAGAGACCAGAAGCGCCCGCTCCTGCCGTTCCTCGTTTTCAAACATAGACACACCGTCCTTCGTGTTACAGCTCTCGGTTAATCATAATACACCAAGTCCCTGCCGTCAAGTGACGGCAGGGACTTATAACATGTCTTTCCAGCGGGCCTATTCCAGTTTGCTTCCGTCCCACTCCCAGGGAAGATGGGCGGGAAGGGTCAGCTCCAGCTCCCGCTTCGCCTCCGCTTCGGAAACGCCCAGCAGCTTTTCCGGGATCACCTTAAGGCCGCTGGACGTCTCCTGAACGGTCCCCTCCACGCCTGCCGCCAGAAGCATCTGGGAAACATCCTGCAGGGTAAACCGGGCCGGGGTCATGGCCAGCCTTGCCCCGGTGACAGCCCGGCGCTCCGCCAGGGTCCCCTGCAGGGTCTGGGGGCGGCTCAGGGTCTCCCAGGCGTCCAGGGAAGCGGCGGAAGCCGTGGCCGCAAACAGATTCTCCAGCAGCCCGTCGATCTCCGCCTCCGCGTCGTCGAACCCGGCTCCCCAGGCGTTCAATTCCCAATCTGCTGGGGTTTCCCCCGTCAGGGCGTAAGCGCCTGTACCGTTCAAAAGCTCTCTCATCCGTGTGACCGCCTTGCCCATCAGCCCGCCTCCATCACTTTGATCGTTCCCGGCACCGGCAGGATCCCGGCCTGTCCGGTATAGTCGGAAAGGCTGGCAGAGAGAAGCAGGTAGGTCAAGGGCGCGGCGTTGCTCGCCACCCGTCTCAGATCCGCAAGATACACCGGGTCCCCCACCTTCATTCCGGCAAAATAGGCCCGCACGGCGGTTTGAATGTCCGCCTGGGCCCGGGCGGAATCCGTTCCCGGACGATATTCCACGGACATGCCGATGTTGAAGGTACGGGTGGTGGCCGCCTGCACCGTGACGGTCACCCCCACCTCCCGGCGCTTTGACAGTTCCTCCTGAAGGCCGCTGATCACGTCGGCAGAGGGGGCCGCGCCATCGCCCCAGACATAGACCTTCACGGTGTTGGCGCCATTGGCCCGGGGCGACACTCCGGCGGCGGTGACCCCCGGCCACGCCAGGGCGATCTCCCTGTAATAGGCGGCGTTGGAGCCGCTGGGAGGATCGCCGTAAGCCCGGAGGATCCGGGCCCGGTACTCCTCGTCGCTCTCCGCCTCACGGCCCCCGGTAAAGGCAGCCGTGTTGTTCACATAGTTGACGCCGGTGAGCGCCGTCACCAGGGTGTTGATATACCCCGCCGCCGCGTTGCCCGACGGTCCGCCCACCACCGCCTGGGCGGGAACGGAAACCGTCAGGGAACCTGCCGTCAGTACGCCGTCCTCCAGAGTCTCGAACTCCACCGGGGCCTCTCCGGTGGTGGAGCACACGGTCCCCTTGGGGATCACCAGGTCAAAGGACATGGGCAGATACCGGGAAAAAGTGATATTCCCCTTGGCGTGGGCGGCTTCCCGGCGGGTCACGCCCCGCTGGGCGCCGTGGCGGTCCAGCCATTCGCCGGCGGCCGTATGAGGAAAAGCCTGCTTAGAGAGCCACTGAATCTCCGCCCGAAGCCGGTACAGCTCTCCCGCCAGCACCCGCAGGCGCAGCCCTGTGTCGGAGACGTCCTCCGGCTTGCAGCCGCTTTCCGCCTCGTAGGCCTCCTCCATCCGTTTCAGAATGTCCTCAAGCTGCTCCATAGATCACTTCCCCCTCTCCCAAAGGTGTGGACAGCAGAAATTTCACGCTGCCATCCTCCCGTATTTCCACCTGTTCTGCCCGGACGCCGGGCATATCCAGCAAGGCCTCGTTGGCCAGGGCCAGCGCCCGCTCCCCGGCGTGCTCTTTTGTCACATCCAGCAGGGACAGGCCGCTGCCCAGCTGTCTTCCGTAAGGGAAGCTCCCTCTGGGCAGGGTCAGCCGCAGCAGGGCGTTTTGCAGCAGCTCCTCCTTGCCGGACACCGCCTCCGGCAGGCCGTTCCCGCCCAGGACATACCCGCCGTTTTTCAGCTTGATTTCCAGTGATACCATCCCCTTTTCAGTTTGCCGGGAAGCTCTGGCCGTTGATGACCACCTCGCCGGTATTTTTCAGCAGAATTTTTGCCCCTCCGGCGGAGTACAGCAGGACCTCTCCCTCCTCCAGCGAGGGGTCCGGCAGGCCGGAAACTCCGGCGCAGAGGCTGTCCAGCATGACCGCCTTTTCCCCCTGCTCCGAAAGGCTGGAAAAGCCGTAGGGAAACAGCATTTCAGGAGCCTGGTACTCCTGCTCTCCCTGTACGGAAAGCTCCTGGCCGCCCACCACCCGGCCGCTGTTCATGCGGACGCCCTGGGCGCTCCCCAGCTGCTTTGTCAGCCACATATGCCATCCTCCTTTTGCTCCGCTCCCCGTTCCAGGGTGAGCTTGGTCGTCTCGCCGTTTTCGTCCCGGAGATACCGGGCGGCGCGGACAGGGCAGCCTTCAAACCGTCCCAGCTTCGGAAGGCTTACGGAGGCTGAAGCGTTTCTGCCCGGCCACCAGGCCCCGGCGCAGGTGACGGTCAGCAGGAAGCTGTCCTGTTCTCCCTGCCGCAAAAGCTGCCGGGGGTCCTGTTTGCTCTCCATGCCCACATACCGGCTGCGGGGGAAGCCTGCCCGCTCGCTCCGATAGAGGGTGTCGTAGCTGCCCCGGAAGCTCTGCTGCCACACCTGGCTGATCCTCTTGCAGGGCAGAAGCTCCACCCGCGCGGAAATCACCTGGGAAAGCTCCAGCTGACGCCCGGCGATCCCTCCGCACTGCACCCTGCCTGACTGGTCCACAAAGGGCTCCACGTTCAGAAAATCCCGGCAGAATCGTTCCAGAACGATCCAGCAGCTTTCGCCCTTGTCGATGGTAAGGCTTCCCCGCTTCGCCGTCCGGTCACCCTCTCCCAGGCTCAGGCCCACAGGGGCCAGCAGCCGCTTTTCCAGCAGCTCCAATGAAGGGGAGCGCATCGTGCCCGGCGCAGCCTCGTTGTCCAGGAGCAGGGCCTCCGGGCTTCGGCAGACCAGCTCCACCACGATCCCGGAAGCGGAAAGAGCGGCGTTCTGCTCGTCCACGATCCCCCAAAAGACCGTTTCTCCCTGTTCTTCCAGCCGCACCTCCCGCAGCTCCTCCCACAGCTTATCTGCGGGAAATTTCACCCGGAGCAGATCTGCCGGGGCGTCGGCGTCAAAGGACAAAACTGCCTCTGCAGGCTCTCCCAGCAGCAGCCTGTCCCCGGTCTGTGTGGTGCCCCAAAAGGTCACGGCACACACACCTCCTGTCCCTGGCTCAGCAGGCCCACATCCCGGATGTCCGGATTGGCCCGCCGCAGCTCCTCCACTGTCCTGCCGTACCGCCAGGCGTAGTCCCACAGGCTTTCCCCTGCCGCGGCACGATAGCTTCCGGCCCCGGCGGAGGACTTATCCCCCTGATACTCCGTAAAGGAAAAGCTGTATTTGATCAGGCTCTCACCGGATGCCCCCAGCAGCTTCAGGCTGTCCATCACCGCCGGAAAAGGCTCCCGGCCGGGCAACTGCAAATAGCCGGGGCCGTCGGAAGCGTAAACAGCCCGCAGGGCGTTCCACATCTCCCAGCAGTCCTTCCCGGCAAAGTATCCCTCGCCGGTGACCTTTTGCCGTTTCTGTCCCAGGTCCTCGGCCCTGGACCCCCGGTAGGGGAGCACGGTTTCCCGCAGGTTCCGCTGGGCAGTCACCGTCAGGGAGGTGGGATTGTCCCGCCAGGTAAAGTCCTTAAAGCGCATTCCCATCAAATTCACAGGTCATCCTCCTTTTTACAGTCTTACCGGATACCGTCTGCTGTCCCGCTCGATCTCCCGGGACAGCTCCTCTGCGCGCTGTGCGCCTTCCATAATTTACGCCTCCTCCCCGCTCTGCTTCTGCCGGGACACGAACACCGCTTTTTTCTGCACATCGGAAAGGCTTTTCCAGCGGCATCCGAAATAGACCGCGTCCGGCCCGTTTCCCAGGGCGGTGGTAAAGCCTGTGATGTTCTCAAGCCCTGTCACATCCAGTCCCTCCAGCTCCACCGTATACTCCGTCACCTCGTCCAGCAGGGCGAAGGGAACCGTCTCTCCGATGGCCGTCAGTTCCTTTCCACTGCGGCTGATGGTGGTTTTGATCCCGGAGACCGTGTATTCCTTGCCTCCCAGCACCGCCCTGCGCCCGCCGCCCTCCACAGAGCCTGAGCCGTCCTCCCGGAGGAGAAAGGAAAGGGTGCAGCTGACCACCAGCAGCCCCGTGGTCCTGTCCCGGTCCGCCGCGCCTCTTGAAATGGCGGAGAATCCCGGAAAATGGGACCCGGCCAGGCTGCACATGGCGGCGAAAAGCTCCTGGGCCTCCTCCCCGCCGGAGATTTCCGGCAGATAGATGCGGAAGCGGTAGCGCACCTCTTCGCTTTCCGCCTTGAATACCTCCTGCTCTACCTCTCCCGTCACCACAGGCCGGACCGGCGCGCGGCTTCCCTGCCCGACAGAGTAAGCGCGGGTAAAGTCCGCGCCGGAAATGTTCTCACGGAACAGGGTCAAAAGCTGCTCCAGCCTCTCGTTCCAATCCATTTTCTCACTCCTCCTCTCTCTCCAGCAGCGCCCGGACCCCCAGCGGCCGTCCGCCCAGCAGGACAGGCCGCAGATCCAGCACCCTGCATTGCAGCTCTCCCTGGGCCAGCGTGCCGCCTATGGCGTTGGCGGCTTCGGGCAGATACCCCAGAAACCGGTACATGGGACGGCTCAGGGTTCCCAAAGGATGCCGCTTGCCTCCGGGTTCGCCGGTCTCCCGGCGCAGGGCGGAGATGATCCCCCGGCCCGCCAACGTCTTCCCATTGGTGGTGATCAGTGTCACGGTGCGGGTGTGGCGGAAAATCTGCTGAAAAAGCGGAGTGACATTACGCTCTGACAAAGCAGAAATCCCCCTCTCTCAACTCCTGCATCAGCTCCTTAAGCTTTACATCCGCAAAGGCCTTCGCCTTTTTGGAGCGTTCCCCGGGAACGATCTCCACGCCGTCGGCGGAGACACGCTCCGGATCCTCCGACTCGTCTACCAGAGACAGCTGGTAATAGGCCTCTGCGGCTGCCCAGGTTTCCAGCAGGTCTGCGGTGCGGGAGCCGGCGGCCTTTCCCGTCCGGTCAAACATGGCGGCCGCCCTGTTCATACACTCCTGGCAAAGCTGCGTACACAGGCGGCCTCTGCGTTCCACCGAGTTCGCGCTCTCCCCGCTGAGTGTAGAAAATTTTGACTTTACCCGATCCAGGTTCAGGATCACAGCGATTCCTCCTCTCTGAAAATGCAGGAGGAATGGTCTCCCATTCCTCCCCAGTTCTGCCGCTTTTTTGATCTTATTCCTTCGTGGCTTCCGTGTAGGAAATGCCCTGGGCGGCCTTTTCAAAGATCCTGGCAAATCCGGCTACGACGCTGACCGCCGCCCGCTCCATCTGGCGGTCGATGAGCTTGTCGTACTCGGTGGAAACCTCGCCCGCCTGGACCATTTCCAAAGCGCAGCTCTTGTCCATGGTAATGATCTTATTGGCCTCCATGCCGGGCACATGGATGAGCCTGGCGCCCAGAGGCGTGATGAGGGCGCCGGTGCCCTGGAAATTCATGCCCGCCTGGGGGTCCTTGAATTCCGTGATCTGCAGCAGCTTCTCCATGGCTGCGGTCCCGGCCACTACGGTGTTCAGCTGGTAGGGAGCAAGCCTTGCCCAGGCGGCGATAAAGTCGCTGTAATTGGGCGTGCCGGCGGTAAAGGTGATCCCGGCCTTGGTGCCGTCACCGTTTACCAGCGTATCAATGGCGTCGTTCATCTGGGCGGCGGCAATGTAAGCGCCGATCTGGCGCAGAGCCACCGTAAAGAGATCCAGCTTCTGGAAGCGCAGCACCTCGTAAGAGCTGGCGATCACCCGGCCCCGCTTCCGGAGCTTTACCAGGCTGGTGCCCATCTTCAGGGTGGTCTGGGGCATCTGAGCACCCTCCACCACAGGCTTGAGCTCAATGGCATCCTCATCGTCGTCAGCGGAGATGGTGCGGTAGTCCATGGCGTCGATCTTAGTGACCGTGGCCACCAGATCGGTCACCTTGCTCCGGCTCTCCATGCCCTGGGCCACGGAGCGGGCGATGTACTCCGGGAACAGGGCGGCGCTGGAGGTGCTGTTGAAGAACTTCTCCACCCTGTCGGAACCGGGGCCGCTGACGCGGATGTCAAAGCGCTTCAGCTGGCGCTGATAGGCGTCCAGGCCTTCCAGGCTGGTGCCCCGGTAATTTTCGGAGCTGTCCAGCTCCTCCAGCACCTGGGTGAAGCTCTTTCCGGGCATTCCGTACATTCCCTTTTCCAGAGAAATGGTTTCATAATTTGCCATATTTTTCTTTCCCCCTTTTCAGTATCGTCCTTAGAGAATGGCGCCACACACGCCGCTGCTGACGTCGGTAACCAGCGCGCAGCGGCCCCCTGATACCTCTGCCACCTGCTTGCTGCTGTTGATGGCCAGATGATGCCAGCCCACCGTCAGGTTGGCGGCACAGGGCATCTTCACGTACCCGGTGATCTGCACGGCGGCATAGTCCCCGCGGATGCCGCACACCACACCGATGGGCGTATCGCCGGCGGCGGCTACTGCGCAGACCTTGCCGTTGCCGCAGAGCTTGACCATTCCACCCATGGCCACGGCGGTATCGCCGGTAGTCACGGCCTCAAAGGTGACCACGTTTTCGTTGATTCCGTTCATTGCTACGTTCATGCTTTTTCCTCCCCGCAATTTTTATCAGATCAGATAATCCCCATTGCCGTTCTCCCGGCGCTCCTGGCGCTCCGGGGCCAGCTGGGGCTTCAGAGGCATGGTCCTCCGGGCCATTTCCTCATAGGCCTTTCCCAATCTGGAAAGCTCGGAAAGTCCCAGCTTTTCCACGGCGGCCTTCATCACATCCCTGGGCACCTCCGGTTGCAAAATGCTGCTGTATCGCAGCACATCTCCCTCCAGAGCGGTCCGGTAGCTTTCGCCCCAGGCGGCTTTTTCCGCCAGCCCGGCCAGTTGCTCCCGCAGGCGGCAGACCTCATCTGCCGTGAGCCGCAGCCCCTCGGGCCCAGCCTTTTCCAGCCGCTGCTCCAGGCTCTCATCGGCGCCTTCGCTGTGCCAGCCCTTGCGGACTCCTGCCTCCCTCTGGGCGGGAACCGCCACAAAAGAGCACTCATAGGCGTCGGTGGGGTCCTCCAGGACCCTGCTGCACACCTTTCCATCGTACTCCCTGCCCTTTTTATGGGAACAGCTTTCCTTACCGCAGATGCCGCACACGGACCGTCCCACCGCACAGCTGACGCTGACCTCCTTGAGAATACCGCTTTCGATGAGCTCCACGGTCTCCCGGGTACGCTCCGTTCTGGGCAGATAAGCCCGGGCGGTCAGCCGCACATAGGGTTCCCCTGCCTGGGTGGTCCTGCCCTCCACCTGCTCCAGTGCCGTATCGTAAATACGGGCAGTCTGGTTGGCGCTTTTGCGCTCGTGATCCAGAATACAGGTCTTCCCCAGAAACAGCCGGCAAAGCTTTTCCAGGGCAGAGGTGGAAAAGCGCTCAAAGTCCCGGTCCACCTCGTTATCGCAGAGCACCAGGGAGAAGGTGTACACCTCCTCCGGCTGATACTCCCGGCGGGTGTACCGGTTGATCTTTTCCATCTCCCCGGCGGCTGCCTGGCCGCTTTTCATCACAAATCCTTCCTTCATACCGTCTCCTCCTGTTTCAGCGTCCTTTCCAGCTGACGGGCCCTTGCCGTAAGATACCGGGCGTTGGCGTGATCCACCTCGTCCTGCATGGTGATCTCATCCCACTCCACCTGACAGCCGGTGGGATAGCCCTCCAGCATAAGCCAAGTGTTGGCGATCTTGCGGATCACCGGGGTCAGCAGCCGCCGGTAGGCCTCCAGCTCGCTGGTGAGCACGTCCGCCTGCTGGCTGGACATGCGCTCGGTGGAGGACCAGGACAGCCCCAGCAGGAAGGGGGGCAGGCCCATTTTTGCCACGATCTGCTCCAGCATCTGCCGCACCGGCACATCGCTGTCCAAAATCTGGTTGTCCGCGCCGATGGCTTTAATGGATACGTCTCCCACCGCGATGAAGTCGCTGACGTCCCGGCTGCGCATGGCGCGCTTCCATTCCTCGGCCATCTGCCGGGCCCTCTCCGCCGCCGGAAAGCCCCCGGCGTCGGGCTTACAGGTCACGGCGAAGCGCACATTGCCCAGCCGCTCCCAGTTGACGCCCAGGGCCTTGTAAATCTTCATCAGTACCTCGCTGACAAAGGGCAGGCCCCGCAGCAGCGACACGCCCCAGGCACTGCCTGCCGGAGGATTCAGCGCCGAAGCCAGCAAGAGCTGGGGATAGGGACATTCCTGCCTTCCGTTTGGCCCCAGGACGGAAATCTTCACGTCTAGGGGGCCGCTGCCCAGAAGATCCAGGTCCTCCAGCGAGGCGTTGTACAGAGCCAGCAGCTCTCCACCGGACACCACCATTTCCCCCACGGCGCTGCCGTAGGTGAGCAGCTCCTCCAGATAGGAGCCGATAAATTCCTGGACGCCCATCCCCGCGGCGTTTACCCGGACGCTTTCCAAAAACTCCATGAGCCCCTGTCGGGCGGCGGGAGCGTCGGCGGTCACGGTAAAATCGCCGATCAGCCGCCGCAGCTTATAGATGGCCGCGTCAATGATGGGCACCGATTCCCGCAGCTCCCGGTAAAGGGCCCTTTCTCCCGGGCCCGGCGGCAGAGAACGCCAGCCCTGGGGAGGGCCGCTCTGGACGCTGAGCGCCGCCAGCTTTTCCTTTCGCCTCAGATTCAGCAATCCCACTTTTTGCATTCCTCCTTTCCGGAAGCCGGTCACTCCCCGGCTTTCCTAACTACAGAACAGAAGGGCGAACCGGTCCCCGCTCCCGGCAGCAGCGTGGAGACAAAGTACCGGATGTCGTCCATGGCATGGTCGTTCTCCTTCACCGGCGCGTCCCGGCTCAGGTCGTCGCTCCAGCGGTACAGGGAAAATTCCCGCACCGTGTCGGTGCAGCTCCGGCACACCCGGATGCGCCCTTCCTTGAGCGCGGCGCTGACCTGCCGGATCCCATCGGTCACCTGGTTTTTCGCCGGAATGGGCTGAAACCTGCCGTGGCGGCGGATCACCTCCAGAAAGCTGGCGGCGCTGGGGTCCACCACAAGCCTCGGCACCTTCCGTTCCCCGCAGAGGGTCTCCAGCGCCCGGTAGTGCTCCTCATCGGTGCGCTGCTCCCCCACCACCCGGGAGGCGTAATAATACTCGTCCACCCGGTACCAGCATCCCCGCAGCAGGCCCCACAGGCCCATGGAGGTGGGGTTCACCGTGCCGTAATCGCAGGACACCGCCCAGTCCTCCCATTCACCCTGAGGCACATCGCAGAGAAGGTCCTGCGCAAAGGGATACACCAGCCCCTGGGCCGCCACCCATTTTCCCTCGATGAACCGCTGGTAGAACACGCCGGAAAACAGCTTCCTGTACCGCGCCCGCAGCTCAGGGGACAGAGAGGGGTTGTCCTCCATGGTGAAGTGGAGATACAGGGCGTTTTTCTCCCGGCGCTTCTCGATCCATTCCCGGTAAAACCAGTGGCCGGGATTGTCCGGATTACAGTTGAACCAGAATTTGGCTCTCTCCACGGAACACCTGGCAAGGGCCTGCTCCACAAAGGAGCGGGGCATCAGCGCCACCTCGTCCAGCAGCACTCCCGCCAGGGTCATGCCCTGAATCAGGGAGGCGGAGGCCTCATCCCTGCCGCCGAACAGGTAAAACCGGTTCTGCCGGCCGCCCCGCCGCAGGGTGATCATGTTCCGGCTGACCCGGTCCTCCACGGAGAATCCCAGCTCCCCCAAGACAGGCAGCAGCTCCGTCACCAGGTTCCGGCGCACGCCCCGGATGGTCTTGCCGCAGATGGCAAAGGACCTGTCCGAGAACCGGGCGAAGGCCCAGCACACAAAGGAGATCCCCATACACAGGGTCTTGCCGCTGCGCACCGCGCCGTCGCAGATCACCGCGTCCCTGCCGCGGTAGGGGCTTTTCTCCGTCCACCAGCACAGCGCCTTCATCTGCTTGGGAGAGAAGGCTTTCAGCTCCATGCCCCGTTCTCCTCCTGTTCCCCGCGGTCCTGCTCCCCGGTTTCCCCCGCGCCCCACAGGGAGTCCGCCCCCCGCTCCAGAGCGTCGTAAAAGCCACAGGACCCTTCGCTTTCCCCGTTCATTTCCTGCATACACTGGAGCGCCCGGATACGGTCGAAGAATTTGATCTCCATGCCGCCGCCCTTGGGCCGTCTGATTTCGGAAATGCTGAAAAGATCCATGGTTTTCAGGGCCCGGGGACTCAGCTCGTCGCAGAACAACAGCCGCACCGGGTCCCGGATGTCCCCGAAGGCAATGCGCTGATACCCTGCCATCACCTGTTCCCTTGTGTCCTTGTCCACTGCCGCCACCTTCCTTTCTCTATGCCGCCGCGCTTCTGTTCCTGAGGACGGCGGCTGCCGCCCTCATATACCCCCTGGAAAAAGAAAAAAGTTGTCCTCCGGAGGACAACTTTTGAAAAAAATTTGAAAATTATTTTTTGTAAGCGTCAAAATGCTTACAATTCCATTACACCCTTCATAAATGCATTGCTTTTTCCGGAGATCTGTTGTAAAATGTGGATACTCTAGTTGGAAAGGTGTCTTGGTTATGGCAGATTACAACAATAACTACAATCAGCAGCCCTACTACAATCCCCCTCAGTATCAGCCCCAGACCGGTATTGAGCCCCCGCCCGGCTATGTGCAGAAAAGCCGTGTGGTGGCCGGTATCCTAGCCATGCTGATGGGAACCATGGGGATCCACAGCTTCTACCTGGGCAATTCCTCCCGGGGCATCATGCAGCTGCTGATCTCCCTGCTCACCTGCGGCGTAGGCGCCATTGTCGTGATGATCTGGGGCGTGCTTGACGGCGTCAAGCTCCTGGATGGCCGCATCAACGTAGACGCCAACGGCGTTTTCCTCAAGGACTGAGTTCCTGTCTCTCACCAGTAACCGGAAAAGGAGTTTTCTTCATGACTGACTTTAATCAAAATCCCCAGAATACCGAGCCTCAGGTTCCCGTCACCCCCGATGTGAATGTTCCCGAGTTGAAGGCGGAAGAGCCTCAGTTCCCCAATGTCAGCATCCCTCAGGCCCAGCCTGAGCTCAAGCTCGACGATACCATCCCGGAGCCCGCAGCTCCCCAAGCGCCTGTGCAGGAGCCCTATTACCAGCAGCAGGCTCCCCAGGAGCCTCAGCCTGCCTACACCCAGTCCCAGAATTACTACGCTCCTCCGCAGCAGCCGCAGCCCCAGCCCGTCTACTATCAGCAGCCGACGGTAAAGCCCACCTATGATGTGCCCCCCATGGGCTATCAGCAGAAGAGCCGTCTGGCCGCAGGCCTTCTGGGCCTTCTGTTCGGCGCCTTTGGCGTTCACAACTTCTACCTGGGCAATACCAGCCGGGCCACCATTCAGCTGATCGTTTGCCTGGCCGGCAGTTTTCTGTGCGGTTTAGGGCCCATTGTGGCCGAGATATGGGGCATTGTGGAGGCCATCCGGCTTCTCACCGGAGCCCCCGACACCCGCTACGACGGCAACGGTGTGATTTTGAGAGACTGATTTTCCGCCCTGCAACGGATGCCCCTGAAATGCCGGGATCCCAAAAGGATCCAGTGGATTGCGGGAGACAGAAAAACTCCGGGAGGACCGCCATGGTTCTCCCGGAGCTTTTTTCTGTGTGGACGATTATTTGTTTGCGATGATCACGGTCACATCCCTGTGCAGCTGCAAGACAGAGGCAGGGACCTGGGGGGTCACCTTGCCGTACAGCGCCTCCTGAATGATCTCCTTTTTGTCCTGCCCGGCGATCAGCAGGATCCGCCCGGCCTTCATAATGGTGCCGATGCCCATGGTCACGGCCCGGGTGGGCACATCCTCGATCCGGTCAAACAGCCGGGAATTGGCCTTGATGGTGCTTTCCGCCAGGTCTACGGGATGTACGTAACGGGGAAAATGGTCGGTGGGCTCGTTAAAGCCGATGTGGCCGTTGTGGCCGATGCCCAGGAGCTGCAGATCAATGCCGCCCATGCTGTCGATCAAAGCCTCATACCGGCGGCACTCATCCTCTACGTCCTCCCGGACGCCTCCCGGCACGTGGGTGTTCGCCTTGTCGATATTCACATGATTGAACAGGTGCTGATCCATAAAATACCGGTAGCTCTGGGGATCCTCCGGCTTCAGGCCGCAGTACTCGTCCAGGTTTACCGTGCGCACGCCGGAAAAGTCCAGCAGCCCCCGCCGGTAGTCCTTCACCAGCTCCCCGTAAGCGCCGATGGGCGAGCTGCCGGTGGCGAGACCCAGCACACTGTCGGGCTTGAGAAGGATCTGCGCGCCGATGATCCCCGCCGCAAGAACACTCATTTCCTCGTAGCTGCCTGTTTCAATGATTCTCATCTTTGTCTCCCTCTTTCTCTATTCTTATATGCCATGCAGCCAGGCTATGAAGCCGCTTCCTCCCCGCTCTCACGTGTGAGATTCTTCATCCAGTTAAAGCGGTTGATCTTCACAACTGCCACAAAACATTTCAGGATCTGGTCGCATTTCAGGCAGGCAAACACCACCCAGGGCGCCGCCCCCAAATACTGGGCGATCAGGGCCGAGGGAAGCACCACCAGAAACACGAAAATCGTGTCGTTCTTAAACACGAAGGAAATATCGCCGCCGGACTTTACCAGTCCGAAAAGGCACGCCGCCTGATAGCAGGTGCCGACGGTGGTAACGGAAAGCACATTGATAAACGTCCGGGAGAAGTCCTGGGCCTCCTGGCTGATTCCCGGATACCAGCCGATAAAGGTATCCCGCAGCAGGAACACCGCCAACCCGGATACCAGCCCCACGAACAGGAAAATCATCTGCACCGTTTTGGCATATTCCTTCATCTTCTCATATTTCCCGGCGCCCACCGTCTTTCCGGTGATGATGCCCACCGCGCCGGACAGGCCGTTCATCCCCACGTACACCAGGTTGCCCAGCATTCCCGTTACACTGTTGGCGGTCATGACCTCCGCAGTGTACGCGCCGAGAATCCTGGTCTGGGCCAGCATGTTGACGCTCCACACCACCTGGCCGCCGATGATGGGCAGGCCGTAACGGATAAAATCCTTCAGAAGCTGCCGGTCCGTGCGGAGAAGATCCTGTACGCCGAACCGCAGCTTTTTGTCAATGAGAAAAACGTAAACGACTCCCGCCAGCATTTCCAGGATCCGGGAAATCAGCGTAGCCACCGCCGCGCCCCGGACGCCCATGGCCGGAAAGCCCAGCTTGCCGAAAATCAGCACATAGTTCAAGGAGACGTTGACCACCAGCGTCAGCAGGGAAATGTAAAGCCCGATCTTGGCCGTTTCCACGCTGCGCATGGAGGCAATAAGCACCTGAGAAACACAGAAGAACAGGTATGTAAAGCCCACGATCTGCAAATAGGACGCGCCCTCCAGGATCACACCGTCCTCCGCGGTAAACAGACGGATGATCTGGGCCGGAAACAGCACTGCTGCCAATGTGGCGATAAGTCCCACTCCCAGGGCCATTTTGATGCCGATGGAGACCACCTTCCGGATGCTGGAGGCGTCCTTTTTTCCCCAATACTGGGCGGCCAAAATCAAAATCGCGCCCTCGATGCCCGCCACAAACATTTGCAGCACCGTCTGCATCTGGTTGCCCACGTACACGCCGGAGACCGCATTGTCCCCCAGGCTTCCAATCATCAGATTATCCGCCAGATTCACCGCAAAGGTGATCATTCCCTGGAGGGCGATAGGGATCGCCAGCATGATCAGATCCTTATAAAAGGCTCTCTCTCTTGTGAATACCGCCATAAAGCTGTCTGTCTCCCTTACTGCTGCGCTCCGGAGTCTCCTGAAGGCTGTGGGGTAGCGTCTGCCGCCCCGGCCTCCGGCAGGGTCAGGCCGTCCTTGTTCTTTGCCAGCCGGGAATACATCAGCCGCTGGGTCTCGGCGTCCGCAATGCCGGTCTCCTCCAGACCGTTCACCTGCTGGAAGGCGGTGACGCACTCCGAGGTGTACTGGCCGTAAAAGCCGTTGTACTCCGTTTCCAGGTACCCCAGCTCCTCCAGCCGGGCCTGCATTTTCAGCACGTTATCGTTCTGGTCCCCGATCTGCAGGGTCTCGTAATTGGTGGTATCCGCCTCCAGAGCGGAAGATGCGATGGCAGAGCTCACATTGGCCTCGATCTGATCGGTGGGATCAGTCACCACCATGGACTGCTCCTGGGTCAGCTCCGGGAAGCAGCTTCCGCTGATCTCCAAAGTCGCAGATACCACCGTCCTTCCCTGCCACTCCATCTGCTCGGGCCCCATTTCAAAGACCTTTCCGGAGGTCACCGCCCGGAAATCCGCAAAGCGGCTGTCGCTCATAATCCGGTCCTTCAGGCCCGGCACACAGAAAATGGCGTCCGGGTCGGACAGCTTCAGGGATTCAAAATCGAAAACGCCCCCTGTCTGGCTCCGGAACACATTGGTCACACCGGCGTAGCTCATGATGGTGTCGCCGAACATATCTCCGGTCACCGCCCGGCTCTCTGTGTCGTACAGATAACAGGCCGTGACGATCTTGTCCTTGGGAACGATGCGGTTGATGTCGTCCAAAGTGGTGAAAATGTCCTGGGCCGCCGCAACACCCCGATCTGCCCCGGCGCCGCCGCCCAGAAAAGCGCTGGCTACCTGGGAATACATCCGCTCAAAGTCCTCCCGATCCACCGCAGGAGCAATCTGCACCACCGTGATCCCCGCCGCGCTCAAAGCGTCCGCCATCCCGCCGCTGAGCTCGTTGGCAATCACCAGGTCGGCTCCCAGGTCGATGATGGACTGGGCGTTGTCACCGCTAATCTTGTCCAAAGCCAGCAGGCTTTCTTGGGTGCAGTCGCTGCTGCCCGCCGCCAGCTGGGTCTCGCAGTTCAGAGCAACGATCACGTCCGCCAGGCTGGGAGAAAGCACCACAGCCTTCTGAGGGCGGGCGGAGACGGTAACGCCGCCTATCTCCACAGGAAATTCCCCCGTGGTCCCCGGCGTAGCCACCATATCCTGCACCACCGAACAGCCGGCAAAGCAGCCCAGCGCCAGCGCCAGACACAAAACCATCCCCAGAAAACACCGTCCAAAGCGCGTTTTTCTATTCATAAAAAAGGCCTCCTTTTCGGCAAAACAAAGCAGAATTTCCGGAGAAACTGTCAGTTCCCCACAGAATCCATATATAGATATTGTACCCTCACTCCCCTGTTTCTGTCAACCTTTTGCCAAAAATACTTGACTTTTCCCCGCCGCGCCCTTAGAATAGCACTGTATCATCCGGAGATGTACCCAAGCGGTTGAAGGGTCCGCACTCGAAATGCGGTAGGTCGGGAGTTCCCCGGCGCAAGAGTTCAAATCTCTTCATCTCCGCCAGAAAAAAGACCGGCAGCTTGCATGAGCAAGCTGCCGGTCTTTTTTCTTCTTCTCACTGTTTTTATCTTCACTCAAATATTGTTTCCGGGGAGGCGATCAGTACAAATTGCCGTACTTGTCGCAGGAAATGCTGATGCTGCGGGTGGTCGTAGAATGCAGATAGGTCACCGTCCCGGTGGCAGTAGCGGTATTGCCGCTGGTATAAGCGCTTCTGCTGACATAGGAGGCATTAGAGTCGTAAGTTCTCACCGTGGCTTTAGCTTCTGCGGCTTGAGAAGAAACCCCATAGGTGTAAGTAAAGCTTCCGTCCACTTTCACATCCCAGATCGCTTTCCCGCCGCTCCTATATGTATAAACCTTATACCCGGTTTTCCCGGTACGAGGCTGAACGGCGTTTTCATACAGCTCCGTAATCACCACATCGCCGTTTTCCAAAGTCTCCAATGTCCGGGACAGCAAAATGTCCTCCGGTTCCTTTGCGGAGACGCAAATGGACAAAGCAGAAATAAGAAGAACCGCTGTCATCAAAAAAGTAAGTATTTTTTTCATCGCAATGCACCTCAATCTCCATATATTTCTATTACGCCGCTGGGAGGTTCCGGCTCAGAACCTTCTATGGCAGGGCTTACTTCCCATTCGGAATAATGATTGTACATCCAGGAGTCCACAAGATAAATGGACATTTCCAGAACAATCGAAGCCGCAAGAAGCGCTAAAACCACTTTGATAAACGTCCAAAACCTTCTCCGCTCGGTCAAATAGCGCTGAACTGTGTTCTGGCTCAAGCTGGAAACATACTCCTCTGCGATCTTTTCCGGTTCGCCAAACTGACGGATCACGCTTTCAGCAGTACAGCCCTGGTGACTGTCAAGGTAGCTTTCCACGTCCTTTTGGAAACTGCCGAGCAATTCTCTTTTCTCTTTTTGAGAGCAAGGAAGACATTTTTCGATCTTCCTATAATAGTGAGCCAGTTGTTTATCCATTGTTCTCACCACCTTCCCATTGTAAAACACCCATAACTCCCTCTTGTATAGAAAAGTGAGCCTGCAACAGGTCGTCAAGGAAAACCTTCCCGTCCGGCTCCAAGTGATAGAAAACCCGTGCGCGCTTTACGCCGGTTTCTTCCCTTTTTGAAATATAGCCCTTCTCGATCAGCCGATACAAGACAATATAGAGTGCACCCTCCGCAATGGGAAACTTCCCGGAGCTGCGCCGATTGATCTCCTGCGTCAGCTGATAGCCATACATGTCCTTTTCCTGCAAGAGAAAAAGCGTCAGCATTTGCAGCGGACCTCTTTTGAATTCTGCCAATTCCCGATCAGTTAACACATAAACACCCACTTTTCTTATTTTGTATTTTACCACAAAAGTAATTTTGTGTAAAGCGCTTCATAAATATTTGTTGACAAAGTGCATTTGTGAGAATATAATAAAATTGTGGAATGGAAACCACGAAATTTGGGGAAAGGAGGAGGCTCCAATGGGAAGATAAAAAGAAACCCATGGGAAATCGTTGTCATGCAGGACAGCACCGAAAACTTCGGTGAAAGATTTTCTCATGGATCTCAGGTGTAGTATACCTGAGAAATTCGCAAAATGCAAGAACAAAAACAGGAACAAAAATATTTTGAGAAGCGAGGTCATTTATTCATGAAAAAGGTAAAAAGACTGTTGGCCCTGACCCTGGTTCTGATGATGGTGGTGGCTTTGTTCGCTATGCCGGCAAGCGCCTATTCCTACAATTTCAGCTTTCCGAACACAATAAACGACAGCCTTCGGTCCTCATCCATGCAAACACGGGGGACGGCCAATCCATCGTTTACGCCTTACGTTGCAACCGTGAGTACTTACTACTACCTATCTCCCCAGCGATATTCGAGCACAAATGCCACAAACATAATTGCCAAAACGAACATATCAACTTCTTCTTTCACATTCCGATCCGGATACGGCGGAGTTGGCCAAAGCTATTGTCTTTCCGGCTGCCCTAATTCGGGAATTGGAAGTTGGAATGCATATAGCGTTAACGGAAGCTGGACGATGTAAATTCAGCACAAATTAGAAAGCAGGCTTGGCATTGTTCTGACTTTGTGAGACGAGGGGTTTTGGTGTTTCGCTGAAACCCCTTTTTCAAATTTTAGAAACAGAGGTGTATTTGAATGAGAAGAAAAACACTGTGTTACATCCTTTCGGCTATGATGATCCTTTGCCTCTGTTCCTGCGGGGCGCGCAGCGATGCCAATACGGGAAAGATACCCGAAACCCTTCAGCTTGAGGTTGAAATCCCGGAGAAGTATCCTAAAAAGGCGTCAACATATGCCGCAGAGTGGCTCATGATAAACGAGGACGATGCGGTATCCGCCTTTTTTCAAAATGAACCCCAAAGCAAATTGGAGTGGGCCGAAGGTCCCCAGTTTATCTACGAAGGGGAGGCCGACAAACAGTGCTTAGCCATTTACAATGGCTCGGAAGAATATGGTTCCTCTCCCATGGGAGGCATTCTGTATTTTGAAGACAACATAGCTGAGCCCAGCAGCGTAAAGAGCCACAAATATCGGTCAAGGCTCAATGACAGCCTGCGAAAAAAGCAGCTTTGGGAATTGGCCAATCGCCTGCAAAGCGATGAAAAATTATTGCCCTATCCTCAGGAAACAGACTTACCCGGGCTGCCGCTTTCCGATGCGGTGAAGGTGATTCAGGGCAAAATGGAGAAATGCGGCTTTCCGGAAGTCCAGTTATATACGGCTGATTCCTGCGACGCTGAGTCCATAAATAGAAACCGGGAAATTTATAACTCGTCCCTTTCGGGAAAGGAAAAATCCGATGAACTGACTGAGGAGATTCCCGTCGATGACGAGTATTTCTTTCTTTCGTTTCGCCAGGTGCAGGACGGAATCCCCCTTTCCATTCTGCACTGGTGTGATGCCAGCGTATGCGGTAATACGGAAATTTCCGCAATTTTTGGCAGGGACGGGCTTTTGGACATGCGCGCAGTCGGCTTGTTCTCTGTGGGCGAGGCTGTCTCCACCGCAGACGTAATCAGCCCTCAGAAAGCCCTCGACGTGTTTCTTGACCAATACAACAAAGCGATACATTTTGAACCCACGAAAATTCTTGACTTTCAGCTGAATTATGTGAGCATTTACTCTTCCGACGGTATGCTGTTGCGTCCGGCATGGGTGATCTCTGCTTTCACCGAAAGCGAAAATGCATATAAAAACTACGTGATTTCGGCGGATACCGGAGTCCTTCTGGAAACGGAGACTGATACCAGATGATTTTCCTAAACCTGCTTCGTGTGCAAATAAAGCAGTTCTTAACCTGGAGACTGGCCGCTACAGCCGTGCTCTTTGCGGCTGCGGAGGCCTTTGGAGTTGCAGGAAGCATTATGGCCGGCGAACCCTCTGTGTGGTATGTTGCAAGCATCAGCATCGGTTCCGGAATGGGCTACCTGACCCTCTTGCTGCTTCCCACACTGCCATTTTCCATGTCCCTTGCAAATGAGTGGAATTCCCACGCCTCCATATATTGGATTTCCCGCACTGGCACGGCAAAATATGCCATCGCAAAGCTCTTCTCCAGCGCTTTAAGCGGTTTCTTGGTTACCGCTTTGGGAATGGGAATCTTCCTTTCCTCCCTGCGCCTTTTCATGCCCGGTTACATTGATAACGGCAATGTCGTCAATGCATATGAAATGCTTTTTTCCCAGGGTTCTCCCATTTTAGTCTGGCTGTGCTATGTTCTGCATTTTGGGCTTTCCGGCGCTTTGGTAGCCATGTTCGGAATGTTTGTCACTCTCTTTATACCCAATCCATTTGTAGCGGTTTCCGCACCGATCTCTGTTTTTCTCCTGCTCACCCGTATTCTCAGCAGCACAGGAATTGATCCCATGAGCATCTGGTGGCCATCCTCGTGGGTATTGACGATTCACAATGCTCCTACTGCTGGCCGCCTGTTTGCGGAAAAATTCGCCATCGTTTTCCTCCTGTGCGTTTTGATGTGCATTGGGGGAGCAATAAAACTGAAAAGGAGGCTGGAGCATGAATAATTCCGGAGAGTGCGGCCTGGCCTTTCGCTGCGCTAAAATAAGCAGTATGCGGATACTGAGTTCCTCCAAAGCATGGCTGGCCTGTATCATTACCCTGATATTCTGTTTTTACATTTACATCCCCGCAGGGCAAATCGCGGGCTTTTTCGGTTTATCCGTCAGTCCCTGGCTTTCCCCTTTTTATATGTCCTTTTACCTTATGCTGCTGGTTCACGGCGGCGTAGTGCTGCTGATATTTTCAGACACAGGAGAGTGCGATGGCTACAGCAACCTGGTCATTGCACGTACAGGCCGCAGAGCGTATATTGAGGGCGAGCTTATCAGCATCTGCGGGGTGGCCTTTCTCTATGCCCTTATCCCCCTGATTTCGTCTTTCATTTTCGTGCTGCCGAATCTCAGGTGGGACAGTGATTGGGGAACACTTCTATATACAATGGCGGAATCTCCGGGAGAGATCATGGAGCGCAGCGGCATATCCTCCAGCCTAATTGTGGAGGGTGAGGTGCTCAGGCTTTTCACTCCCATTTCCGCAACGCTCATCTCCTTTCTCTGTCTTTGGACTTCCGCCGCCTTTTTGGGAATGCTCGTCTGCTTTTTTACCGTGCTTATCAGCAAAAGGGCAGGCATTGCCGCAGCGGGGTTTCTCGTGTGCCTTTCGCTTTTTTCACGGCTTCTGGGCTCCATCACAGTTGGAAAGTGGCTACAATATTTTTCCCCTATGACCTGGAGCAGCTTCGTATATATCGACTGGTTTTACAGCGGGTTGACGCCCTCACCCATATATGCCTTTTCCGTCTGGATCGGGGCAATGTTGATTATGGGTTATATCACTGTAAAAAAATTCACGGCACAGCATGATAATTAGCGAGGGGATCAAAGATGAACAATTACGTTGAACTTATAAATGTCACAAAGGAATTTAAGGAAGTAACCGCTCTTTGCGACATATCCCTTTCATTTGAGAAGGGAAAAATCCACGGGATCATCGGGAGGAACGGTTCTGGGAAAACCGTTATGCTCAAGTGCATAAGCGGGCTTATCTCCCCCACGAAAGGACAGGTTCTGGTGGATGGGAAGGTCGTAAAGCCCGGATCTGCTCAGAAAGATCTTGGCGTGATTATTGAATCTCCCGGTTTTATTCCCACATACAGCGGCATAAAAAACCTTTCCATGCTGGCTCAGCTGCGCAGGCGAATCGGAAAAGCGGAGGTGGCTGCCGCTATGGAACAGGTAGGGCTTGACCCGGATAACAAAAAGGCTGTGGGAAAATACTCTCTGGGCATGCGGCAGAGATTGGGGCTTGCGCAGGCAATGATGGAAAATCCTGAACTCCTCATATTGGATGAGCCCATGAACGGCCTTGACAATCAGGGTGTGGAAGATATTAGAGCCATCCTGCTGAATTTGAAAGCGCAGGGAAAAACCATTCTGCTGGCAAGCCATAACAGGGAGGATATAAAGGTTCTCTGCGATACTGTATGCGAAATGGATAACGGAAAAATCATTTCCGTCTCCTAATAGTCGGCAGCACTCTCAATCTATAAAGATTCGAGCTGTCCGCCCCACTTTCCGAAAATCCCTTGATGACCATTTCATCTTCCTTTCTCTGCCCTCCGCACATGGAATTGACGCGGCCGAATTCCCTGTGCTATAATTTTGCAATAGATTGATCGGAAAAGGAGAGCTTAAAATGAATGTGATCGGCGTAACGTGCAGCTGTCTGCCGAAAAGCCTGTCTCAACAGGCAGTGAAAGCGTTCCTGCAAGGTGCGGAGGAGGCGGGACACAAGGTCCTGCTGGTTCCCATTGGCAAGGGGCTCAGCGGCTGTACAGGCTGCCATGCCTGCAAAAAGCTGGACGGCTTCTGCGTCCAGCAGGACTCCCTGCGTCCCTATTTTGACGCCCTGCCCGATGCGGGGGCCGTAGTGTTTGGCGCGGGGATCTACATGGGCTATCCCCAGGGAGAGGCCTGGTCCTTTATGAACCGCCATTTCTGCCTGCACGACCGGGTAGGCGAAGACGCCCGGTGCCGGATCGAGCCGGGCAAGAAGCTCTTTCCCATATTTGCGCAGGGCGCGCCGGACAATCCGGCGTACCGGGCCAACTACGAGGCGCTGCTTCGTCCCTTCGATGGCTGGGGCTTTGAGCGGATGGAGCCCCTGGTCGTCACCGGACAGACCAGTGAGGAGGCCATTCAGAAGGCTTACGAATCGGGCCGCTCCCTGTAGTGCGGCCTTCAGACCGTTCCAGAAAGCCAATGAAAGGAATTTGATGGATGGAATACATCATTACTTTTTTGGAGGGGATCATTTCCTTTCTCTCGCCATGTATGCTGCCGATGCTGCCGGTCTATCTCTCCTATTTTGCCGGACAAAGCAGCAGCGGCGGAAAAAGCTCCAAAATGATATTTAAGGTGACCGCCTTTGTCGTGGGATTTACAGTGGTATTCACGGCTCTCGGGCTTTTTTCCGGAACCCTCGGAAAGCTGCTTTCCGAATACCAAACCATCGTAAATATCGTGTGCGGCGTCATCGTCATCCTGTTCGGCCTTTCCTATTTGGAGGTTTTCCGCATTCCGTTTTTTCGTGGAATGAGCCAGGGATACCAGGTGACCGGGATTGCCTCCGCTTTCCTGTTTGGAGCCATTTATTCCATCAGCTTGACCCCATGCGTCGGCGCTTTTCTCGGATCCGCGCTGATGCTTGCCTCCAGTGCGGGCGGCGCCTTAAAAGGGGCGGCCCTGCTGCTTGCCTATTCCCTGGGGCTGGGTGTTCCGTTTTTGTTTTCCGCCCTGCTGCTGGATAAGCTCGCCGGCGCGTTTTCATGGATCAAAAAGCACTATCGAGCCATCAATTTGATCTGCGGGATTGCCCTGATCGTTGTGGGCGTTTTGATGGCGTCCGGGCTTCTCAGCTCGATCTTATCCCTTGCATCGTGAGGTGAGAAAATGAAAAACAAGGTATGGATCATCCTTGCAGCAGTATTTGCTGTGGTCATGATCCTGGCGGCGGTGCTTTACCCAAAGCTTTCGGAAAAATATTCTGCCGACAGCAGCCCGGACAGCGCAAATTCCGCAGCGGCGGTCCAAGCGGCGGATTTCACCGTTTTCGATGGAGAAATGAATGCGGTGAAGCTTTCGGATCATTTTGGAAAGCCAATCGTCATAAACTTTTGGGCGTCCTGGTGCGGGCCGTGTAAATCCGAGCTTCCGGGATTTCAGTCCCTCTATGAGGAATATAAGGATGATGTTGTATTCCTCATGGTAAATCTCACCGACGGAAAGAGAGACACCGTAAGCGGGATCAAAGAATTTGTGTCTGATAACGGCTACAGCTTCCCCGTGTATTACGATGTGGAATATGACGCCGCTGATACCTACGGCATTTATTCCATTCCCGAAACCGTATTCATTCGTGCTGACGGCTCGCTGTATGATATACGGATCGGCTCCATGAGTGAAGACGTTTTGGAGGATTACATCAAACGCATTCTGGAAATGAACCCGTTAAATTTTTATCTGAAATCAGCAGTAACCATGAAAGGGTGGTAAAAGAAATGAAGGTTGTCATTATCGGCGGCGTGGCAGGAGGCGCTACTGCGGCGGCAAGGATCCGCAGGCTGAACGAGCAGGCGGAGATCGTTGTATTTGAGCGTTCTGGATTTATCTCCTATGCAAATTGCGGCCTGCCGTATTACATCGGCGGAACGATCACAGAGGAAAGCGACCTGACCCTGCAAACTCCCGAGAGCTTCTGGAGACGTTTCAGGGTCCGTATGGAGGTGCGCCATGAGGTGACGGCGATCCATCCGGACAGCAAAACCGTCGCCGTGAAAAACCTTGAAACCGGGGAGGTCTTTACGGAGAGCTATGACAAGCTCCTGCTCTCCCCCGGCGCCAAGCCGATAAGACCCAGACTGGAAGGGGCCGACAGCCACAGGATATTTACCCTTCGCACTGTGGAGGACACGCTGAAAATCAAGAAATTCACGGAGGAGCAGCACCCGGGATCAGCAGTTGTGGTCGGCGGAGGCTTCATTGGGATCGAGGTTGCGGAAAACCTGCGCGGCCTTGGAATAGACGTCACCCTGGTGGAAGCCGCAGACCAGCTGATGGCTCCCTTTGACAGGGATATGGCGTCGTTTCTCCACGCTGAAATTCGCAAAAACGGCATTGATCTGATGCTGAATACCATGGTAGAGGGCTTTGCCGATACCGAGCGCGGCATCAACGTGAAGCTGAAAAACGCGCCGGCCCTTTCGGCGGACATGGTGGTGATGGCAATCGGCGTCGCCCCCGAAACCGCCCTTGCAAAAGAGGCGGGCCTGGAGCTGGGCATTAAGAACAGCATTGTGGTCAACGACAGGATGGAGACCTCCGCTCCCGATATTTACGCCGTCGGCGACGCGGTGCAGATCAAGAATTTTGTGACGGATACGGACGCGCTGATCTCCCTTGCCGTACCCGCAAACAAGCAGGGCAGAATTGCCGCCGACAACATCTGCGGCGGCGACAGCCGTTACACAGGAGGCCAGGGCAGCTCCATCATCAAAGTATTTGATATGACCGCCGCCTCCACCGGCGTCAACGAAAGAACCGCAAAATCCCTTGGGATTAACGCCGACAAGGTCATCCTTTCCCCCATGAGCCACGCGGGCTATTATCCCGGCGGCAGGATGATGACGATGAAGGTGCTGTTTGAAAAAGGCACATACCGTCTGCTGGGGGCTCAAATTGTGGGCTTTGAGGGCGTGGACAAACGGATCGACGTCCTTGCAACGGCCATCCGCGCCGGAATGAAGGCCCATGAGCTGACAGAGCTGGAGCTGGCTTACGCGCCCCCCTATTCCTCCGCAAAGGATCCTGTGAATATAGCGGGCTATATGGTGGAAAACCTGAAAAGCGGCGCGGTAAAGCAGTGGTATTACGAGGAGGACGAAGCCCTGCCCCGGGACAGCAGCGTAACGCTTTTGGACGTACGGACGCCCATGGAATACAGCATGGGCCATGCAGAGGGCTTTCTCAATATTCCTGTGGACGAACTGCGGGAGCGCATAGAGGAGCTTGACAAGCACAAGCCTGTGTATGTGATGTGCCAAAGCGGGCTGAGAAGCTACCTTGCCAGCAGGATCCTGATGGGCAGCGGTTTTGAGGCCTATAACTTTGCAGGCGGCTTCCGGTTCTACAGCGCAGTCCGCAATGATACGGCGCTGAAGGAACGATCCGCTCCATGCGGAATGGAAATTTAAGCAAAAAAGCGTCGAGGCTCCCCTTGTGGGAGCTCGGCGCTTTTCCTTTTTTCACCCCCGGTTTTACATTATTTCTGGTATCTGTCGGCAGAGTTATTGACATATGCCGAAAACTGTGCTATCCTGTACAGCGAGGTGATAAAATGCCAAGGCCAACCAAATGCCGCCGGGTATGCTATTTCCCCGAGGTGCTTGAATTTTCTCCCAGGGGCGGACCGGACGGAGACCCGATCATTTTGACGGTTGACGAGCTGGAAACCATCCGGCTGATCGACAGGGAAGGCCTCAGCCAGGAGGAATGCGGGACACAGCTGGGCGTAGGCAGGACGACCGCGCAAAAAATCTATGAAACCGCCAGGAAAAAGATCGCAGACGCCCTTGTGCTGGGGCGCTCCCTGAAAATTGAGGGCGGCGACTTTCATCTTTGCAGCGGCAGAACGGACTTTTGCTACAAAAAGCACTGCATCAAACGGGAGATCCAAAAAGAATACAAAACAGAAAAAGGAGCAAACACCATGAGGATCGCAGTCACTTACGAAAACGGAAACATCTTTCAGCACTTCGGCCGCACCGAGCAATTCAAATTGTACGATGTGGAAGACGGCAGGATTGTGAAGACAGAAGTGGTAAGCACCAACGGCTCCGGCCACGGCGCGCTTGCGGGGGTACTCTCCGCTGCAAAGGCAGACGTCCTCATCTGCGGCGGCATTGGAGGCGGCGCCCAAAGAGCCCTGGCGGAAAGCGGGATCGAGCTTTACGGCGGCGTCAGCGGTGACGCAAACCAGGCGGTAAACGCCTTCGTGGCCGGCAATCTCGCCTTTGATCCCGATGTGCATTGCGCGCATCACGACCATGAACACGGCAGTAAGGCTCACACCTGCGGTGATCATGGCTGCGGTGAACATGGCTGCGGCCACGGCCATTGCTGAAATCCGAAAAAAGCAATGAAAAAACGGCTTCCCCGGAAGCCGTTTTTTCAATGGGCAGCGCCTTATCCCAACAACCGGGCGGCACTGCCTGTTTTATGCGTAGTGGTATTTCTTCCGCATGGCGATGAGAAAGGCCAGCGACACAAGGAACGCGCCCACCTCCGCGGTGACCTCCGCCCACCAGATGCCGTCCAGCTGCAGCAGCATGGGCAGCAGCAGCACTGCGGACATCTTGATCACAAAGGTGCGCAAAAAGGAGATCGTTGCCGAAACAGCGCCGTTGTTCAGGGCCGTAAAGAAGCTGGAGGCGAAAATGTTGAAGCCCGTGACGATAAAGGAAAGGCTGGTCAGCTGGAACGCCCGCACGGTCATGTCCATCAGCATTTGATCGTACCCCACGAAGATGCGGCTGATGGGCGCGGCCAGCCCAAAGGACAGCACCGCCATCACCACGCCCGCCGTGCCTACCAGGGTCACGCCCTTGCGCAGCATGTTTTTCAGCTCGTCCTCGTTTTTCGCGCCGAAGTGAAAACCCACAATGGGAGCGCTGCCGATGGAGAACCCCACAAACATGGCCACAAAGATAAATTGCGCGTACATCAGCACGCCATAGGAGGCCACGCCGTTCTGCCCGGCATACTTCAAAAGCTGGAAATTGTAAATGACGCCGATAACGGAGGAAGTGATGTTCGACACCATCTCCGAGGCGCCGTTGCCGCAGGCTTTCAAAATGGGCCGTATCTCCAGCCGAGTCCTGACCAGCCTTAACAGGCTCTTGTTTTTGGGGGACAGGAAGTAGAGCAGCGGGACGATGCCGCCCACGCACTGGCTGAGTCCCGTGGCGCAGGCCGCCCCCGCCACGCCCCAGCGGAACGCTCCAATGAACAGCGCGTCCAGCACCATGTTGGTGACGCCCGCCACCACGGTGCAGATCAGCCCCAGATTGGGACGCTCCGCCGTGATCAGAAAGCTCTGGAAGGTGTTTTGCAGCATAAAGAACGTGGTAAAGGCGATATTGATCCTTCCGTACAGGACGCAGTAAGGCAGCAGCTCCTCATCCGCGCCCAAGAACACCGCGACAGGCTCCATGAAAACAAGTCCTACCACGGAGACGGCCACGCCTGCAATGACGGTCAGCCAGACCATCATGGTAAAATAGCGGTTAGCCTTTTCCCGGTCGCCCTCCCCCAGCGTCTTTGCCACCAGGGCGCTGCCGCCGGTGCCGATCATAAAGCCCACGCCGCCGAACACCATCACAAAGGGCATGATCAGGTTGATGGCGGCAAAGGGCGTCTTGCCCACAAAATTGGAGACAAACAGGCCGTCCACCACACCGTAAATGGAGGTAAACACCATCATCACGATGGAGGGCATACAAAACCGGATCAGCCGGCGATAGGTAAAATGATCTGAAAGCTGAATGGTATCCTTAACTTTTCTCACGTTTTTCCTTCTCCTTTGCCAATAAATTCGACCGCAGATTCCCGCTGAATTCCCGCATCAGCCGGAACAGGTTCTCCCGCTCTTTGGCCGTCATTTGAGCGAAGGCCTGCTCCTCCCCGGCGATGATCCGGTCCACGGTCTGCTCTGCCAGGGCCACGCCCTGCCCGGTGAGACGCACATATTTTGCCCGGCGGTCACTGCCGGGAGAAAGGCATAGAAGCCCCTGGGCCTCCAGCTTTTTCAGGGCGGTATTCACTGTCTGCTTGGGCTGGTACATGACCCGGCAGATGTGGCTCTGGGTCAGTTCCACCCCGTCGGCGCTGTCCGCGCGCAGGGCGTATAAGATCCAGAAAGCGCTTTCCGACAGTCCTGTCCCCTTTACCGCCTCGCCGTAAATGTCGTCCATTTCCCGCAGGAGGCTGTTGTACTCAAAAATTTTTCTTTCGGTGGGATTCTGCTTCATGGAGTATCCTCTCTTATCTTTTTCGCGCACAGCACGACTGCGCCCCTTAAAAATCCGAAATCGGACTTATTATAGTCCGGTTTCGGAGCATTGTCAACCCCCGAACAGAAGAAAGTTTTCCCGGGAAGTGGACAGTTCCGCCAACCGTGTGCTACAATATGGCTATGTTTCAGAGAAGCGCGGAAAACCGGGAGGGAATTCCTTATGACCCTGCAGCAGCTCCATTATGCCATCACCATCGCCGAGTGCGGCTCCCTGAACAAAGCCGCAGAGGTGCTTTACATCGCCCAGCCCTCCCTGACCAGCTCCATGCAGGAGCTGGAAAAGGAGCTGGGCATCACTGTGTTCAACCGAAGCGGCCGGGGCGTCACACTGACCCAGGAGGGCTCGGAATTCATGCTGTATGCCCGCCAGGTGTACACCCAGTACGAGTCGCTGGTGGACAAATACGGCAAGGCCCAGAATCTCAAGAAGAAATTCGGCGTGTCCGCCCAGCACTACTCCTTTGCCGTAAAGGCCTTTGTAGAGCTGGTCAAATCCTTTGACATGCGGCAGTACGACTTTGCCATTCGGGAGACCAAGACAAAAGACGTGATCTCCGATGTGGCCAATATGAGAAGCCAGGTGGGCATTCTTTATCTCAGCAATTTCAACCGGGCGGCCATCCTGAAGCTTCTGCGCACTGCCGGGCTGGAATTCCACCACCTCATCGACTGCCGAGCCTATGTCTACCTGTGGGCCGGGCATCCCCTGGCGAAGAAGAAATCCATCCGCTTTGAGGAGCTGCGGGACTATCCCTGCCTGTCCTTCGAGCAGGGAGACGCCAGCTCCTTCTATTTTGCGGAGGAAATTCTCAGCACCAGCGAATACACCCGCACCATCAAGGCCAACGACCGGGCCACCATGCTGAATCTGATGATAGGCCTCAACGGCTATATTCTCTGCTCCGGCATCATCTGCGAGGAACTCAACGGAGACGACTACCTCGCCGTCCCCTTTGAGGCGGATTCCGTGGAGGAAGACAGCACCATGGAGATCGGCTACATCACGAAAAAGAACAGTACCCTCAGCGCTATCGGCAAAAAGTACATTGAGGAAGTGGAGAAATACCTTGCCGCCGTAAAGCTGTAGGGTCAGCCTGTCCGCCGCACTTAAAAGCGGTGAGCACGAGGGGGGCGCCTTTGACCTTAGGCTCCCTCTGACGAGGGAGCTGTCAGCGCAGCTGACTGAGGGAGAGAACCCTTAACAAAGCTGCATACACCGCCAAAAGTATCGGCCATCGCTTTCTCTCCCTCCGTCACGGCTTACGCCGTGCCACCTCCCTCGTCAGAGGGAGGCTACGGTAGTCTCTTTTTGATTTTCACACTTATAGACTGAATCTATAACTGAACATTGATTTCGCATATTGGACAAAAGGCAAAGCCCGGCGCTATAATTTGCCAAGATTCAATTTTTGGGAAGCTCTGATTGAATCAACAGGCCAGATCGCCGAGGAAATTTTTTGCCTGTTGAAGCCACAAAATCGCAGTCGTACTTTGTGTACGGCAAGATTTTGGGGCAATAACAGACGTAAAATTTACCGGTGAGATGATCCTGGGGATTTATTCAGAGGTTCCCTTAGAGAAAGAGGTAACGTATTATGAAAAAAGCAGTTTCCATTTTATTGATTGCGGTCCTGGCCCTGACCCTGGTTTTCAGCCTGACCGCCTGCTCCGGCAATTCCGGTTCCATCACCATTGCCGTTCCCAACGACCCCACCAACGAGGCCCGGGCCCTGCTCCTGCTCCAGGAAAACGGCTATCTCACCCTGAAGGAGGGCGCTGGAATCACCGCCACCGTCAACGACATTGCCGAGAATCCCTACAACATCACCTTCCGGGAGGTGGAGGCCGCCCAGCTGCCCAACGTCCTGCAGGACGTGGACTACGCCGTCATCAACTCCAACTACGCCATTGAAGCGGGGCTGAATCCCATGGAGCAGTCCCTGATCATGGAGGGCTCCGCTTCCGCATACGCCAACATTCTGGCCGTCAAGGAGGGCAATGAGACCAGCGATAAAATCAAAGCCCTGGCGGCTGCCCTGGAAAGCAGTGCCGTAGCCGATTATATCACGGAAACCTATGGCGGCGCCGTTGTGGGCGTTGTGGAGAATCCCGGCGACGGCTTCGATCCTTCTGTGGATTACGACGCCCTGTCCGGGGTCACCATCACCGTGGCCGCCTCCCCCGCCCCCCACGCGGAGATTTTGTCCATTGCCAAGGACATCCTTGCCGAAAAGAATATCACCCTGGACGTCAAGGAGTTTACCGATTACATTCAGCCCAACAATGTGGTGGAAAGCGGCGAGATCGACGCCAACTATTTCCAGCACACCCCCTATCTGGACGATTTTAACGAGCAGAACGGCACCCATGTTGTGTCGGTTGCCCCCATTCATGTGGAGCCCATGGGCCTCTACGGCGGGAAGCAGACCAGCCTGGATGCGCTGAAAAAATAAAAGGCATATCTGAATATGCGTCGGCTGGCACACAGTCGGCGCATTTTGTCGTGACGGAGGGAAAAGAATGATTGAGCTGAAAGGGCTGTGCAAAACATTTCAAACAGCGGACGGGACAGTGGAGGCGTTGAAGGACGTGACCCTTACCATTCCCGACGGGGAAATCTACGGGATGATCGGGATGAGCGGCGCGGGCAAGAGCACCCTGGTGCGCTGCATCAATATGCTGGAGCGCCCCTCGTCCGGGACCGTCCTGGTAGACGGGCAGGATCTCAGCGCCCTGTCCGAGGCCGAGCTTCGGAAGGCCCGCCGGGAGATCACCATGATTTTCCAGGGCTTTAACCTGCTGATGCAGCGAAACTGCCTTCGCAACGTGTGCTTTCCCCTGGAGCTGGCCGGCGTCAGCAAGGCGGATGCCCGGAAGCGGGCGGAGGAGCTGCTCACCACCGTGGGACTGGGAGATAAGCTGAAAGCCTACCCCTCCCAGCTTTCCGGCGGCCAGCAGCAGCGGGTGGCCATTGCCAGAGCCCTGGCCACCCATCCCAAGGTGCTGCTCTGCGACGAGGCCACCAGCGCCCTGGACCCCCAGACCACCCACGCCATTTTGTCCCTGCTCCGGGACATCAACCGGAAAATGGGCATCACCATTATCGTGATCACCCACCAGATGAGCGTTGTAGAGGAAATCTGCGAGCGGGTGGCGATCCTGGACGATGGCCGGGTCGTGGAGGAGGGCCGGGTGAGCGACGTGTTTGCCTCCCCAAAATCGGATGCCGCCAAGCGGCTGGTCTATCCTGACGGATACAGCGAGAGCGACGCCGTATCGGAGAACCAGCGGCGGATTCGGGTGGCGTTTAACGGCGCCGCTGCCGTCGGCACACCGCTGATCGCTCAAATGGCCATGGACAAGGGCGTTCCCGCCAATATCCTTTCGGCCTCCACCCGCAGCATCGGCGGAAAGATGTACGGAAATATGCTGCTGGGCATTCCCAATGATGAAAAAGCGCTGGAAACAGCTACCGCATATCTCCGGCAGTTTCCGGAGATCGTCGTAGAGGAGGTGAAGTGACATGCTGGAGAAATGGCTGTCCTCTGAAGAACTTCAAAACGCCGTGGAAATTCTGCTCAACGAGTTCCCCTTGGCCATTTGGGAAACCATCTATGTCACCCTGCTTTCCACCCTGTTTGCCATTGTGATCGGCCTGCCCCTGGGCGTTCTGCTGGTGGCGGGAGAGAAGGGGAAAATCCTGAAGGTCCCCCGGGGCATTCTCCATGTCCTCAACGTCATCATCAATCTGCTCCGTTCCGTTCCCTTTCTGATTTTGATGATCATGGTTTTCCCCCTGACCCGTTTGATCGTAGGGACCGCAGTGGGCACGGTGGCCTCCATTGTTCCCCTGGTGATCGCCGCTTTCCCCTTTGTAGCCAGGCTTGTGGAAAGCAGCCTGCGGGAAGTAGACCCCAATATCCTGGAGATGGCCCAAAGCATGGGAGCCAGTCCCCTGCAGATCATCGTGAAGGTCATGATCCCGGAAAGCCTGCCGTCGTTGATCTCCAATGCCACCATTGCCGTCACCACCATTCTGGGGTACTCGGCCATGAGCGGTATCATCGGAGGCGGCGGACTGGGAAAAATCGCCATCAATTACGGCTATTACCGCTATCAATACATCGTCATGCTGTTTGCGGTGGTCTTTTTGATCCTTCTGGTGCAGGTGTTTCAGAGCATCGGCACCCGTGCCGCAGCCAAAAACGATAAGCGGCTGAAATAGCCAGAAAGACGGATCATAAATCGAGGGGGTGCGCCGCTTGAGCGCACCCCCTCGATTTTTGTTTATGGAACACCGCACAATTCGCGGCTGTATTTCAAGCCTTGCTGACAGAAAAACCCGAAAAGTCGATGACCCCAGGCCCGATATAGGCAAAGTACAGCGCCTGCCTGCCGTTTACAGCCGTCATATCCACCCCGATCTCCTGCCAGTCTTCACTGGGGGTCACGGGAATATTGGCCACCACGCCGCCGTTTCTGGCGGTGGAGACCATGACCTTTCCGACGCCGGTCCCCCGCACCCGGATGCTGATCCGGTTTTCACCCTCAAAGGCAAAATACTTAAAGGCACACCAGGCCCCGTTGGCCATGTTGGCGATATACTGGTCCCCATTCTCCTCCCGGTCGCCGCCGCTCTGGGTGAAGTAGGGGTGCCTTGTATCCTTTTCCCGAACCTCCAGGTAAGGGAACGTGGGTTCCAGGAACCCAAGATTACAGGCGATCCGGGCCTCATAGTCGCCGGAGCCGGAAAGGGGCCCGCCGTTTAGGCCGCAGGAGGTCATTTCCGCCTGGCCGATGGAGCCGTCCACCTTAATGGTGATGGGCTCGGCGCAGCCCTGGCGGCAGCATTTCTGCTTGTTGGTCTGCCGATGATAGAAGATATACCACTGGCCGTTGATCTCCGCCATGCCGCCGTGGGTGTTGCCGGTGTAGTTTAAGGCCGTTTGATTGCCCTGATAGCCGATGTCCCCGATGCTGATGAGGGTGCCGCCGTAGACGAACCCGCCCTCCGGCCTGTCGCTGACGGCATAGCACAGCTCATGGCTGAGCACAGAGGAATAGACAAAATAATACTTGCCGCCGATTTTCCGGATGGAGCTGGCCTCGAAGAATCCGTGGTCCGCAAAGCCCGTCCCCGTTGCGAACAGCTTGCCGGGGACCACCAGCTTCGGCTCGGCTTTCATGGTGACCATGTCCTGCTCCAGCTCGATGCAGTAGGCGCCGTCCAGCTTCAGGCCCCGCATTCCCATCATGGTGCGCAGGAAACCTTTGTCCGGGGAAAACCCGGTGTACAGGAACACCCTGCCGTCGCTGTCCACCAGCACGCCGGGGTCGAAGTTGTTCACCTCTCCCTTTTGGGTGCCGTAGTCCCGGCCGTCCGGGGTTTTCACATGGCCGTAATACTCATAACGGCCCGCCGGAGTGTCACACACCGCCACCGAGGTCACCGTGGCCCGGTCGAACTCGTAGTAGAGATAATACCGGCCATCCGGTCCCTGCACCACATCGGGAGCGCACATGTACATGTTGCCCTTGGCGTTGAGCGGATCGCCGTTTATGCGGGGGTAGGTCACACCCTCATACCTCCAGTCGGACAGATCGTCCACCGGAGCGGACCAGCACACATAGTCCCCGGTACAAAAGCCCTTGCCGTCAAACTGGTCATGGCTGCCGTAGACGTACACCCGGTCCCCAAACACCCGGGGCTCACCGTCGGGGACGTACTCATAGCTTGGCAGATAGGGATTAAAGGCTTGCTTTTTCATTCGGAACGCTCCTCTCAGATCATTGATAATGCCGTTACCGTACCGGAATCTCTGCGGATACCTGATTGCTCCCGTCAGAAACGGTGAGGACCAGGCTGCCGCTGGCCGGGGCCTTTACCACGGCCATGGCCCGTCCATAATAGGTGGTAGTGCTTCCGGTATGGAAGCGCTCCTCCGTGCGGGGATTTGCCGAGCCAAAGGCCAGCAGCTCTCCCCCGGCCGCCGTGCAGGTCAGGGCTTTGTCGGCATTGGATTCCACGATCCTGCCGTCGCCCACCTCCACCGGGATATAGACTACCTCACCGGGCTGGGCCCATTCCTTCTCCGGCCTGATATGGAGGCCGGCGGCGCTGGCAGTTTCCAGGCTGCACCGGCCCACCTCATTTCCCCGCCGGTTATAGCAGATGGCCTCCAGCCTGCCGGGGGCGTATTTTGTCCGGATCACCGCCCGGCAGTCCTTCACCCGGGCGTTGCCGATGGGCTTGCCGTTTAAGAGCAGATCCACACGGGCGCAGTCGAAATAGACCTCCACCACGGCCAGATTGCCCTCGCAGCCCTGCCAGCTCCAGCTGGGGATCGCATTTGTCCCCCGCCAGGTGGACTTTGCAGGACGCTGCCGCCCGTATTTTACCGGGCGGACGGCCATTTTCGGCTGCTCCAGCAGCCCCCAGACCGCCTGGGCCCAGAACAGCTCGCCGTTGGGGTTGCCCAAAATGTCCATGGCCCCCATGTCTGCCAGCAGCCAGGGATAGGGCTTCTGGAACCCGCTGGCGTCCTTGGTGTAGCCCCAAGCCCCGGCTCCGGATTCTCCCAGATAGTCCCAGGCCGTCCACATAAAGTCCCCCACCAGATAGGGATATTTTTTCACCATGGCCCAGTTTTTGGCAATATCCTGGGGAAAGGTCTCGCTGCCGAAAATCACCCGGTCCGGATGCTCCGCGCCCTCCAGGGGATAGCGCCCGGAGGCGTAGTTATACCCGCCAATGTCCAGTGCGTCGATGGCCGGGGAAACGATGGCGTCCGCCTTTTTACCATTTGCGCCCTTGTTCATGCTGGTGCCCACGATATTGGTCAGCATATTGAACATCAGGGAATTCATGCCGCCTCCCTGGTCGGCGGGGTTGGCTTCCCCGTCATACATTCCCCGACCTTTGGCGGCCATGCTCATGATCATCAGGTTCAGTCCCGCTGTTACCGGCCGGGAGCCGTCCAGCTCATGGAGGAAGGCAACCATCCCTTTCTCCAGCTCCACTCCCTGCTGGCTGGCGGGCTCGGAGACCTCGTTGCCGATGGAGTAAAGGATCACCGAGGGATGGTTAAAATCCCGGCTGACCATGGCCCGCAGGTCGCTTTTGTAATGATCCATAAAGTCTACGGCGTAATCAAACTTGTTTTTCCGGCTGTACCACATATCCCAGGCCTCGTCCATGACGTACAGGCCGTAATAATCGCAGGCCTCCAGCATGGCTGTTGAGGCGGGGTTGTGGGACATGCGCAGGGCGTTGTACCCTGCTTCCTTCAGCTTTCTGGCGCGCCGCCACTCGCTTTCCGCATAAGTGGCTGCACCCAGGATACCGTTGTCGTGGTGGATGCACCCGCCCCGGAGCAGCGTCTCCTTCCCATTGATGAACAGTCCCTGATTGCTCCATTCGATCTTCCGAATGCCGAATTTCTCCTCTGTGACGTCCTCTCCCCGGGAAACCCGGCAGGTGTAGAGATAGGGCTGCTTGTCGCTCCACAGCTTTGCCCCCGGCAGGTCGATCTCCACCCGGCTGCCAATGGCGCTGGCGATCACTGACCCATCCTCCAGAATCTCCACCTTGGGATCCTCCCCACAGGCGGTCCTCACCTCGATCCTTGCAGGAGAGCAGGACAGCGTTGTGATCTGTACGCTCTCCGGGCGCAGGCCCTCCCGCTCGCATTCCCAAAGCCACACCGGGCGGTAAATGCCGCCGCCGGAATACCAGCGGGTGTTGGGCTGCTCGGAATTGTCGGCCACCACCCTAAGGGTGTTTTCCTCCCCGTATTTCAGACCCTCCAGGGGCACAAAGAAGGGGATGTAGCCATAGGCCGTTCCGCCGATCTCGACGCCGTTTAAGTACACCTTCGCCTTGCGGTACACGCCCTCAAACTGGAGCAGAAGTGCCTTGTCCTCCCACTCCTTCGGGGCGGTAAAGGTCTTTTCATACTCGTACACGCCGCCCGCAAAATAGGCGCACCCGCCGCCGCTGGGCATGTCCGGGCCCCGGTCCGCGGTGATCATGGCGTCGTGGGGCAGTGTGACCGTCTCCCCCGCGTATCTCCAGCCTTCGCGAAAAGAACGCTTTTTCATTTTACAGCGCCTCCCGTTTCAGCATTGTCTTGATGATATGGCGCACATTGTGCTCCAATACAGCACGCTTCAGTTTACCGGTTTTTACGGCCTTTTGCAAGATCCTCACGTATCTGCCTCCACCCTCGGTCAGCCAGCAGTTTCCGGCCTTGACCATTTCTACGGGGTCCACGGTGTCATAGGAGCCCCAGTCGGTCATTACCATGCCGTCCACGCCCCACTCCCCCCGGACGATCTTTTCGATCACGTCGGCGTTTTCGGCGGGATAAATGCCGTTTAGCACGTTGTAGCTGGTCATGACGGCACTGGGCTTCTGTACGGAGTTTGCCACCTCGAACACCCGCACATAAAGCTCCCGGAAGGCCCGCTCAGAGAGAATGGAGTGGCTGGCCTTTCTGGAGGTGTCGGAATTATTACAGAACAGGTGCTTGTAGCAGCTTCCCACGCCGTGGTCCTCCAGGCCCTTGGCGTGATGTCCCGCCATGATCCCGGCCAGCACAGGATCCTCGGAAAAGCTTTCGGGATTGCGTCCGGCCAGGGGATTCCGGTGGAGATTCATATTGGGGCCCAGGTTCTGATAAATCCCCATTCTGCTGGATTCGTCCGCCACGGTGGCCCCGGCCCGGTAGGCGATCTCCTTATTGAAGGTGGCGGCGATGCAGGAGGAACAGGGCAGGCCGATGTTCCGCTTTTTCACATTCACGCCGGGGTTGCCGTCGGACACCAGCATCTGGGGCAGCTTGTACCTGCCGATCTGTCTGGTTTTCCCCGCCTCGCCGTTCTGCCAGGGCAGATACCAGTTGGAGCCGCCGCAGACGTTCATGGCGGCCAGCTCGTCGTCGCTCATTTGGGCCACAAATTTGTCCAGCAGCTCCGGATTGGCCTTCAACAGAGGATAGGTGATCCTGGGGCCTGCATACCTGGGCAGCGGCTGCGGCTCGTAAGCGGGGCGTTTGGCTGGGATTTTGATGCGCTTCTCCACATCCGTCAAAACAGAGCGCTGGTCCACCTCCGGATGCTGTATGCTCAGCCTTGGGAAGTCCTCCACCGGGCGGCACACCCGCTCGACGGTGCGAAGGGTCTCCCTTTCCTCCAGCGTGAACTTTCCCGCCTTTTCCGCATTTGCCAGGGAATCGCCAAGAAATACCGTATATTTCCCTGCCTCCAGCACAAAGCTGCCTGTCTCCTCGTCAAAGGAGGAGAAAAAGTCTTTGGGCGCGGTCAGCGTCAGCTCCACGGACTCTCCGGGGGCCAGCTCCGGGGTCTTGGCAAAATCCACCAGCACCCGGTTGGGCTTTTCAATGGCGCCCTCAGGGGCCTTTACGTACATCTGCACCACTTCCCGGCCCGGTACCGCGCCGGTGTTTTTCACCTGCACCTTTGCGGTAAGGCCGGTCTCCTCCAGCGTTACCCCGCCGGGGAGGATCTCAAACTCCGTATAGGAAAGGCCATGGCCGAGGCTGTACCGCACCGGCTTCTGGAAGGAGTCAAAATAGCGGTAGCCCACGTACACGTCCTCCTCATAGTAGAGGTGCACGCCGTATTCCTTCTCACCGGGAAGGCGGTCCCCCGCCTTGAAATTGATAAAATTCTGGGACGCGGGAACGTCGTAATAGTCCATAGGCCAGGTGTCCGGCAGCTTGCCGCTGGGATTGGTCCGGCCGTCCAGGATCTCCATCAGGGCATAGGCCCCCAGCATACCGGGATAGCTTTCGTATACCAGGGACTTCACGCCGTACTTCTCCGCCCAGCTCAGGTCCATGGGATACCCGCAGTTGATCACCGCCACCGTCTTTTCAAAGGCTCCGGTCACGGCCTTCACCATGGCGTCCTCCTCATCGGTCAGGTAGTAGCCGTCCTTGTCGGGCACATTGTCCAGAAACTCGCCGCTGCACCGGCTGATAAAGATCACCGCCGTATCGCTTTTGTCCCTGGCCGCCGCCAGCTGCTCCCCGGTAGGGATGGTATCCCGCAAATACCGGTAGAGGCCTGCCGTTTCTTCATTCAGGGTAAATCCGCTGTGATCCCGGATGGCTTCCACATAGTCCGGCGTCCACCGGGGATTGATGGCGGAAGCGCCTACGGTAGCACGGCGGAACATGTACAGGCCCCGGCCAAAGCAGTTGAGGACGCTGTCGCCCTTCAGGGGCAGCACCTTGTTTTCGTTTTTCAGCAGCACCATGCCCTGCCTTGCAGCCTCCAGGGCCACCTCGTCATTCTTTTCAAAGGCGGGATCCCGCCTGCCCCTTTCCTGCACCTGAATCTCAAAGGAGCAGTCAGCAAAAGGCCGGCCGTTGGCCGCCCGGAACCCGGTGATCTCCACAGCGTACTTTCTCCCAGGCTCTCTTGCCACCTCGCCCACGGGCAGGTACAGCACCTCCATCCGAAGGATCATATCCATCTGAAAGAATTTTCCCCGGGAAATGGGAATGCCGTCCACCGTGACGGTACCGTAGCCGTCCTCCGCAATGGGATGGGAGGCCCGCACCTCCAGCCCGTAGGGCAGGCGGGCAAAGCTGTTCATCCGGCCGTCAATGGTTTCCACATTCAGGGTTTTTCCAATGGGGGTAAATCTGGGCTTGCTCATGTCAATTCCTCCTTGCCATCTTTCTTACCGTCCTTTGCTCCCATTATACTGTAAAAATGGCCCTATTTTCAACCGTCAATGGTGCAACAAGTGTTGCGTTAATGCAGACGAACCGGGAAATTCCTTCAACTGTCCCGCCGATTTGCATTTTTATGCTATTTTCCAGCAAAACTCCCCCAATTTGCGGCTGTTTTTATGATATTCTCTGGAAATATGAAACTGCGCCGCGAATTCCTTACAAAATTGTTGACAACAAATTTCCGTACTACTATAATTTAACAGGGAACAAGACGTCTGTTTTCCGGGAAGCGCTCTCGAAAACAGACTTTCTTTATTGTGGTACCGTCTTTGTTCCGGCTGAGAGGAAGGAGTAAGAAGATGGAAAGCAAAACAAAGTATTATGAGATCAACGTCCTGGGATGCATCCGGAAGCTGCCCATTGTCCGCGTCCAGGACAATCTGGACATTGCCAGCTTTGTGCTCCTGGGAGATGCCGAGCTGGTGGTCAAGGCCGCCGAAGAGCTGGTCCGGCGGGCTCCCGAGGTGGATTATCTCATCACCGCCGAAGCCAAGGGCATTCCCCTGGTGCAGGAGATGGCCCGCATCATGAACATGAAGCGGTATTTTGTGGCAAGAAAGAGCATTAAACCTTACATGCTGGACCCCTTTGTCACCGAGGTCTATTCCATCACCACCCAGAAAAAGCAGATCCTCTGCCTGGACCGTGAGGAAAGCGAAATGATCCGGGGCAAGCGGGTCCTCATTGTGGACGATGTGATCAGCACCGGCGAGTCCCTGAAGGCCATGGAGACCCTGGTGGAAAAGGCCGGCGGCAAGGTGGCCGGCCGGGCAGCCGTCCTGGCGGAGGGAGACGCGGCAAAGCGCAGGGACATCCTGTTCCTGGAGGCGCTGCCGATTTTCCCTGTCACCAAATCCCGCTGAGTGAGGAGAACCGAAATTGAATTATCAAGCGAGCAATATCAGCTACCGGTACGCGCCGGACGGCCCGGAGGTCCTGAAAGACGTGAGCTTTTCCATTGAAAGCGGAAAGGTCACGGCCATCGTTGGCCCCAGCGGGTGCGGAAAGTCCACCCTGGTGCAGATTTTCAGCGGCGTGATTCCCAAGCTGATCACCAACGGCGTGCTGGAAGGCTCCTTCGACGTGCCGGAAAACACCTTTGTCAGCGTGGTCAGCCAGAACCCGGAAAACCAGCTGTTCGGCTACGGCGTGGAGGACGCCATCGCCTTCGGCATGGAAAACCTGGGGCTGCCCCAGGAGGAGATTTCCGACCGGATGGAATACGTCCTTGACCTCTTGAACCTCCAGTATCTTCGGGAACGCAGCGTCGCCAATCTGTCCGGCGGCCAAAGACAGTCCGTGTGCATCGCCTCTGTGCTGGCCATGGAACCTGACATGCTCATTATGGACGAGCCTGTCAGCTCTCTGGACCCCAACGGCAAGCAGATGGTCCAGAGCATTCTGGGAAAGCTGTCCGCCAACGGCAATACCACGGTCCTGGTGGACAACAACCTGGTCTGGTCCGCGGGCATTGTGGACCACGTCATCGGCCTGCTGGACGGCCAGGTGGTCTTTGACGGTACACGGGACGCCTTTTTCCGGGACTATGAGCTTCAGGAAAAGCTGGGCGTTATCGTGCCCCAGGAGGTGGAGATCTACCGGGAGCTCTCCCGTCACTTAACGGGGCTGGACGTGTTCTACACGGTGGAGGACGCCCGGCGGCAGATCGAAAAGCATCTGAAGGGCGGCGGCTCTATCTGCGAAGAGGCGAAGGCGGAAACTCCCGCCTCCGTGGTGACCGTCCATAACCTGTCCAAAACCTTTGAGGACGGCTTCCACGCCCTGATCGACATCAATGCCAATATCATCGAGGGAAAGGTCATTGCCGTCATGGGCCAGAACGGCTCCGGCAAAACCACCTTTGTGAAGCACTTAAACGGCCTGTACAAGCCCACCTCCGGCGACGTGCGCTACCGGGGGGAGTCCCTTCTGAAAAAAACCGTGGCGCAGATTTCCCGGAACATCATTCTGGTGTTTCAGCACCCCGAGCACATGCTCTTTGAGGAGACAGTGGAGCGGGAGCTGACCTTCTGTGCCCGTATGCAGGAGGTCCCGCTGGACCCGGAGAAGCTCACCGAGGTGCTGGAGCAGTTCCACCTGGCAGAGAACCGGGAGGAATTCCCCCTGAACCTCTCCATGGGCAAAAAGCACATGCTCACCATTTTGTCGGTGCTGTTTTCGGCCGCCGACGTCATCATCCTGGACGAGCCCACCCTGGGCATGGACGGCTTCCTGATCCAGGACCTGGAACGGATGATCGCTTCCCTCCGGGAGGAAGGCAAAACCGTGATCATGATCAGCCACGAAATCCCCCTGGTCTTCCGCACGGTGGACCGGGCCGTGATCCTGGACAACGGAAAGAAGCTGTTTGAGGGGACCAAGGAGGAGCTGGCCCGCCGGGACGACATCTTCGAGGGGATCAACATCGACCTGCCGCCGGTGGTCCGCCTGTCGAAAATCTTCGGGTTCGATCACATCTGCTACACGGTGGACGATTTTGTGAAGGCCGTTCTGGCCCGCTGTGAAAGGGAGGACTGAGGGATGGATTACTTACAGTACGTCAATGCCGACTCCTTTCTTCACCGCCTGGATCCCCGGACGAAATTCGCCTTCTTTCTGGTGATGGCGGTACTCACCAGCCTAATCAAGTCCGGCGTGGCCCTGCTGTTCCTGCTGGCGTTTTTCGTCGTTATGTGGTGCGCCTGTCACATTCAAAAGCATATCGGCGTTCTGCTTTCCAAGCTGAAGGTCCTGCTGCTGTTCATTTTCCTGCTTTGGCTGATCCTGGGCCTGTTCCAGCGGCCCGCGGTGGAGGGCGGCCCCATTTTCTATGAGACCTCCTTCTCCCTGGCAGGGAATTCCTTTGCCTTCTGCTTCGACTGGTACGATTTTTACAAGGGCGCGGTTTACGCCTTGCGGATCTTCCTGATGATTTCCTCCTTCTATACGGTGCTTTTGACCACCAATTTCAGCGAAATCATTCTGGGGCTGCAAAAATGGCACGTCCCCTACGCCGTAGCCTTCGGCATCGGCCTGGTGTTCCAGATCATCCCCATCATCATCACGGAGCTGCGGGCCATCATGGAGGCCCAGAGCTCCCGAGGCCTGGAGATCGACGAGTGCGGCTGGGCCACCAAGATCAAAAATTATGTGACCTTCTCCCTGCCTCTGCTGTTCCGGGTCATTGGAAAGGGGCAGGCCATCTCCCTGGCCATGCACTATTACAAGCTGGACTTCTCCGTAAAGAGAGGCACCTACAAGGCCATCAAGGCCAGCAGAAGCGACGCCCTGTTTATCCTGGTAAACGCCGCGGCCATCGCCGTTACGGTGATCCTGCGGATGTGGTTCTATATTCCGGTATAATGGAGGAAAAAAAGAATGATTGAGCGTTGGGAAAACCTGACAAGAGAAGAGATCGCCGCCCTGGATAAGGATCGCTCCATCGCCCTGCTGCCCACCTCTGCCACAGAGCAGCACGGCGCCCATCTGCCGGTGGGAACGGACGCCATCATCCTCTCCACCCTGATCGACAAGATCATCGCGGAGGGAGAATTCCCCCAGGGGAACCTGATTTTTGCGCCTCAGTTCCTGATTGGCAAAAGCAACGAACACATGGGCTTTGCCGGCACCCTGACCTTCACTGCCCAGACCTACTATTCCATGCTCCACGATATTGCGAAAGCCATTGCGGCCAGCGGATTCAAAAAGCTGGTTTTGTTCAACAGCCACGGCGGCAATACGGATATGCTGAATCTGATCAGCCGGGATCTCCGGATCGATCTGGGGATCGACGTCTACGTGATCGACTGGTGGTTTACCGACTTCTGGAAGGACGGTCTGGCCGGCATCCAGCAGTCCGGTACTTACGGCGTGTTCCACGCCTGCGAGCTGGAGACCTCTCTGATGCTGGCCGCCAGGCCGGAGCTGGTCCACATGGAGCTGGCCGTAGACGAGGAGCCCGCGGATTGCTTCAAGGGCGACAAGTACGTTACGGTGTTCGGCCCTGTCAACGCCGGGTGGAAGACCAGCGATGTGACGAAGAGCGGCGTGATCGGCGCCCCCACCTTCGCCACAGCGGAAAAAGGTCAAAAGCTTTTTGATTACGCGTGCAAAAAGCTGATTGATATATTCAAGGAAATCGCAGAGATCAACTACTAACACAGCTGAGGAGGCAAATTCCAATGGAAAAGGGTAAGAAATTCTCATTCGTAAACATCATTTTCTTCGTTGTGTTCGGCGTGCTGACCGGCGTTTTGTGGGCCTATCTGTGCCCCATCCCGCTGATCCCCGGCGCTGTTCACTTCCGCACCTTCGCGTTCATCATCGTTGTGATCGGCTATCTGTTTGGGCCTGTCACCGGTTTCTTCGCCGGCTACATCGGCACCATCGTATGGGCTCTGCTGTCCGGCAACTTCATCCCGCTGCACTCTCCCCTGACTGACGGCATCACCGTCGGCCTTTCCGCAGCGCTGCCAGCCCTGATCCATCTCCGCGGCGGCAAACGGGACCTGGTCTCTCTCATCGATGAGGGTAAGGGCAAGTTCATCGGCGAGTCCCTGCTGTGGAGCATTCTCTTCGGCGTGCTGATGATCCTGACCACCAGCATCTCTCTGTCCTATTTTGCGGGACTGGACTACACCTACTGTGTGCTGTGGATCGGCATTGCCGACGTGGTCCCCATCGCCCTGTCTCCTTTCGTTGTCCTCTTGCTGGCCAAGAGAATGAAGAACATCAGGAATATTGTTCCTTACATCTAACGAGCCTGCTTGATGGAATACGCGTACAAAAAGCGGCTGGCGCCACGCGCCGGCCGCTTTTTGTTTTTCGGAAAAATCCCCGCCAGGCATTGCGCAGTCCGGATTTTTCGTGTAAAATAAAAAATCATCATGCATATCACACAAAGGAGCGATGAAAATGATCGCAAGAGAAATTTGCCAGCGGGTGCTGGAGACGGCAGTCTCCACCGGCGCTGACTATGCGGAGCTCTTCGCGGAAAACACCGTGAATCACTCCATCCACATGATCTCCCGGCAGGTGGACGCCATCGAGGATACGGTGGTGGCCGGAGCCAGCGTCCGGGTCTACCGGGGCCTGCGCAGCGTCATGGCCACCACGGTGGACACCACGGAGGCCGGGCTGATCCGCTGTGCAAAGCAGGCTGCCGAGGCCCTTGGCCAGGGAAAGGCGGAGATCAGCGTGGTGCTTCACGAGCGGCTGTACGGCGACCTCCATCCCATTCGGATTGTCCCTGCTACCGCCGGGAACGCCGAAAAGATCCGCCTGCTGAAGGAGGGCTATTTCGCCGCCCGGGACTACAGCGACGCCATCGTCCAGGCTGACGGCACTCTGCTGGATGTAGATCACAAGATCCTCATCGCCAACACCGAGGGCGTCTATGCCCAGGACCGGCAGATCCGCACCAGAATGATCATCTCCGCCGTGGCAGAGCAGGGCGGAGAGACCCAGACCGGGGCCTGCCGTCCCGGCGCCCGCATGGGCCTGGAGCTTTTTGATACCGTAAATCCCCGTGACGTGGGCGTCCATGCCGCAAAACAGGCAATTACCATGGCCGGCGCCGGGTACTGCCCTGCCGGGGTCATGCCTGTGGCCATTGAAAACGGCTTCGGCGGCGTCATCTTCCACGAGGCCTGCGGCCATTCCCTGGAGGCCACCAGCGTGGCCTATGGCCTTTCTCAGTTTGCCGGCAAGCTAGGGGAAAAGATCGCCAATGAAAAGGTCACCGCCATCGACGACGGCACCATCCCCAACGCCTGGGGCTCCATCAACGTGGACGATGAGGGAACTCCCTCCCGGAAGCGTGTGCTCATTGAAAAGGGCGTGCTGAAAACCTATATGATCGACAAATTCAACGCCCGCCGCATGGGGATGCCCTCTACCGGCAGCGCCCGGCGCCAGAGCTACGCCTATACCCCCACCTCCCGGATGACCAACACCTACATCGCTCCCGGAACCGACAAAAACGAGGATATTATCAGCTCCATCGAGTACGGCCTGTACGCAAAGGAAATGGGCGGCGGCTCGGTGAACCCCGTCACCGGCGAGTTCAACTTTGCCGTAAACGAGGGCTATCTCATCCGCAAGGGCAAAATCTGCGAGCCTGTCCGCGGCGCTTCCCTGGTGGGAAAAGGCTCTCAGATCATTCAGGACATTGACATGGTGGGAACCGATCTGGACATGGGCCAGGGCATGTGCGGCTCCTCCAGCGGCTCCATCCCCACCAACGTGGGCCAGCCGCTGATCCGTGTTTCTTCTATCACTGTGGGCGGACGGTAACCCGCTCCCCATGGAATCTTTTGCAGAGAAAGGAATTTGTCTTTATGGAATACAGTGCATTCAAGGACGAGGTCATCCGCCAGGCAAAGGCGGCAGGCCTCACGGAATATGAGCTTTATTATGAGAGCAGCGAAGACGTCTCGGCCAGCGCCTTCCAGCACGAGGTCAGCGAGTTTACCGGCGGCGTATCCGGCGGCGTGTGTTTCCGGGCCGTGGTTAACGGCAAAATGGGCTATGCCTCCACCGAGGAGCTCAGCGAGGCCCAGGCTGCGGCTATCGTCAGCAAAGCGGTGGAAAACGCCGCTTCCCTGGAGACCGAAGCAGCCGTGTTCCTCTGCGAGGGCGGCAAGACCTACCAGAAGCTGGAGCTCACCCCCTATCCCCTGCCCACCACCGACCAGCTGATCTCCACCATGCTGGCCACCCAGGAAAAGCTGTACGCGGCCGATCCCGCTGTGGTAGACGGCTGCACGACCAATGCCATCAGCGAAAAGCTGCACATCGCCATCTGCAACTCCAAGGGACTCGACCTGGAGTATGAGAACAATATTTCCGGGCTGGTCGTTTCCGCCGTGGTCACTGACGGCAAGGAAATGGCCGACGATTACGACATGAAGCTGGGCAGGCTGGAGGAGATCGACACCGACAGCCTCACCTCCAAGGCAGTGAAGGAGGCTTTGAGCAAGCTGGGCGGCGACGTGGCCCCCACGGCAGTGTGCCCTGTGGTGTTCGCCCCATCGGCCATGGCCAGCCTGCTGCGGACCTTCAGCTCCATCTTCTCCTCGGAAAGCGCCCAGAAGGGCCTTTCCCGCCTGGGAGACAAGGAGGGCAGCCCCATTGCCTCCGAGGCCGTCACCCTGGTGGACGATCCCTTCTCCAAGGACAGCCCCGTGCCCATCCATTTTGACGCCGAGGGCAGCCCCACCCGTACCAAAAAGGTGATCGAAAACGGTAGGCTCACCACCCTGCTGTACAATCTGGAAACCGCTGCCGCTGCCGGAAAGGAAACCACCGGCAACGCCTCCAAGGCGGGCTATTCCGCCCCGGTGAAGATCCAGCCCTTTACCATGTACCTGGCCCCCGGTTCCCTAACCGAAGAAGATCTGCTGCAAAAGGCGGGCAGCGGCGTGTATATCAACTCCCTGGGCGGCCTCCATGCCGGCGCCAATCCGGTTTCCGGAGACTTCTCCCTGCAAAGCGCCGGTTTCCTCATTGAGGACGGCAAGAAGACCATTCCAGTGAAGTCCTTCACCGTGGCCGGAAACTTCTACGACCTGCTGCAAAAGATCACCGCCCTGGCCGATGAGGTGAAATTCCCCATGGCGACAGGAATGACCTCCTTTGGCTCTCCCGCCGTTCTGGTGGAAGCCCTGTCCATCGCCGGCAAATAAGTCCGATCAGGAGATTGATTTCAACACAACGCCCCTGAAAGCATGTGCTTTCAGGGGCGTTGTGATTGCCGAACAGAGTGGCCGGGAATACCCTTCAGGAGCTTCTTTTCCCCACCCGGGCCCGCAGGGCTTTTGTCTTGATCCCTTCCGCCGTAAACTTTTGCTCATGCTCGGTCAAAATGTTCTCCGGGTCGTTTTCGGCATGGAGATCAGCCGTGTCAAAGAAAATCTCAAAACCCGCCTCCCGGAAATACCGCCTGGTGGCAAGGTACAGATCATCGTTGTCCGTCTTGAACCAGATCTCCCCGTTTTCACTGAGAAGGGGCCGATAGACCTCCAGCTGCCGGGTGTGGGTCAGCCTCCGCTTGTGGGCCCGGGCAGCGGGCCAGGGATTGCAGAAATTGATGTACATCCGCTCCACACCCTCTCCCGGGGCAAAGAGCTTTTGCAGCTGTTCAATGTTGTAGTAGCAGAGCAGCACATTGTCCGGCAGAACATCCTCACCGAAAGTCTCCTGAATCTTTCGCCGCCCCACGCCCAGAATATCATAGCTCAGGTCGACGCCCACAAAATTCACGTCCCTGTGGCGGTATGCCGCCTCTGCCAAAAACACGCATTTGCCACAGCCCAGGTCCAGGTGAATAGGCCGCTCCACGCCAAAGCGCTCCATCCAGCGGCCCCGAAGGGCTTCCGGCTCCCGCACAAAATAAGGGCAGGCGTCCAGCTCCGGACGCGCCCAGGGTTTTCTACGAATTCGCATGATGAACCGCCTTTCCCGCATTGATCGGACTCTATTATACGGGGACAGCCGACAAAAATCAACCCAAGCTTGCCAAAAGAAGTTTCCCGGTGTAAAATAAAAGGCGGTAGGTGATTACGATGTCAAGTTATGCACTCTCTCTGGAGGGCGGCTCTCTCCGCTGCCTGTTTACCGCAGGTGTGGTAGACGTTATGATGGAGCGGGGCCTCCAATTCGACAGCGCCTTCGGCGTATCCGCCGGGGCTCTCAGCGCCATGAATTATATCTCCGGGCAGATTGGGCGCACCGCCCAGGTCAACCTGGACTTTGTAGGCGACAAGCGGTATCTCGGTGTTCGGAATCTGGTTCTCCACAGGAGCATTTTCAATTTTGATTTCCTGTTCGGAGAGCTTTCCACCAATCTGCTCCCCTACGACTGGGAGGCCTTTTATCAGTCCCCCTGCCGTTTTACGGCTGTGGCCACCAACTGCATGACCGGAAAGCCGGAATTCTTTTCCAAGAATTCCTTCGAGCCCATTGCCGACGCGGTGCGGGCCAGCGCCAGTATGCCTCTGCTTGCTCCCATGGTCTCCCTGAACGGAGTGCCGTACCTGGACGGGGGCGTGTCCCTGAATATTCCCTATCAGAAGGCTCTGGAGGAGGGCCACGACAAGGTCGTGGTGGTCACCACCCGGGAGCACGGGTATCAAAAGCCGGAGATCGCCCCCACCATGGCGCGGATCTACGCCAGAAGCTACCGGAAATATCCTCACCTCGTGAAATCCCTGCTGGAGGCGCCCCGGCGGTATGGCCGTGAGCTTCAGGAGCTGGAGCGGCTGGAGGCCCAGGGCAGGGTCTTTGTGATCCGCCCGCCCAAACCGGTCACCGTCTCCCGCACGGAAAAAGACGTAAAGAAGCTGCAGGCCCTGTACGAGGAGGGCCGGGCCACTTGCGAGCGCTGGTGGGACGCCCTGGCAGCCTACCTGGAGGGATGATATGAGCGCAAAGGTGATCCTTCTCTGTGGGAAGATTTGCAGCGGAAAAACCATGTACCTCCAAGGGCTCCGCAGAGAACGTAAGGCCATGGTCCTTTCCTGCGACGATCTGATGCTGGCCCTTCTGGACGAGCATCTGGGGGAACGTCACGATGAAATTTCCGCCAGGGCCCAGAATTATCTGCTCCGGCAGGCCGCCGAGCTGTCGGCTCTGGAGGTGCCTGTGATCCTGGATTGGGGCTTTTGGACGACAGAAAGCCGCCGCAGTGTGGAGGACTTCTTCCGCAGCCAGGAGCTGGAAACGGAATGGCATTATCTGGACATTTCTGAGGAAGCCTGGCGGCGGAATATCGAAAAGCGCAACCGGGAACGTCCCGCCGGCTCTTATTTCGTGGATCAGAATCTGGCCGAAAAGTGCGCCGCTCTTTTTGAGCCTCCCCTGCCGGAAGAAATTGATGTGTGGGTCCATATCCAATAACCATCATCTGCCACAGGCGAATATAACCAGCGCCGAACAAGTTTTATAGCCGTTCTTGGCTCCCTCTGATGAGGGAGCTGTCAGCGCAGCTGACTGAGGGAGAGACAGCTTCATCGCCGTATCGATACAGATGCATACACCGCCAAAAGTATAGTTCTCTCCCTCCGTCACGGCTTACGCCGTGCCACCTCCCTCGTCAGAGGGAGGCAAAGGCTAGAAGCAGCCTTCCCTAAAGGTTTCTCGACAAACTAAAGTGCCGCACTTTGATTAGAAAGTACGGCACTTCTTGCGTTCTCAATACCTTTCAGCTTTCCATGGCGTTTACCACGCCCTCCCGGTCTACCGTGATCACGGTCCGGTAGGTGGGATCGATCAGTGAGACCGCCTCCCCTACTCTCTTTACGATCTCCTCATTGGAGACCTTCAGCGAAAAGGGCGCCGCAACGTCAAACACCACATTGGTGTGGGTCACGCCCCAAACCACCCGGAAATCATGGATGGAGACCTCCGGATACACCGCGTTCACCCGGTCGCGCACCTGCCGGTGCAGCTCCTCCGCCCGGGGATCAGAGGTGATCAGAGGATCTAAATGGATCACCAGCTGAATGTTTTCCTGTTCCTTAAAATCCCGCTCGATATTGTCAATAAGGTCATGGCTGATGAGGATGTCCTCCTCGGCGGCCACCTCGCAGTGTACCGAGGCAAAGCAGCGGCCAACGCCGTAATTGTGTACGGTCAGGTCATGAATGCCCAGAATGCCCTCATAGGACATGATCTTCTGATAGATCGAGCGCACCAGCTCCGGGTCGGGAGCCTCGCCCAGCAGAGGGTTGCCGGTCTCTATCACCAGCTTCACCCCGGAAACCACAATGAACACCGCCACTGCCAAGCCCAGCCAGCCGTCCAGATTCACCCCGGAAAGCCGGGTGATCACAGCCCCCAGCAGCACCACCGCAGTGGCGATCACGTCATTGCGGCTGTCGCTGGAGGTGGCAAAAACCGTATCGGAGTGAATGGTTTTTCCCACGCTCCGGTAAAAAAAGCACTGCCATAGCTTGATGAGGATGGAAAGGACAAGGATCGCCAGAGCCAGGCCCGAAAAGGCGGCCTCCTCCGGGTGAATGATCTTATCCACGGAGCTTTTGCCCAGCTCCAGTCCCAGAAAGAGCACAACAAAGGACACGATCACGCCGCTGAGATATTCCATGCGGGCATGGCCGAAGGGATGCTCCTCATCCGCCGGTTTTCCGGCCAGCTTAAAGCCCACCAGCATGATGATGGAGGACCCCGAATCCGTCAGATTGTTGACAGCGTCCGCCATAATGGCCAGGCTGTGGGACAAAAGGCCCGCCGCCAGCTTGATGGCAAACAGGATCAGGTTGGTGACGATGCCCACCAGCCCGGCAACCCTGCCGCTCTTTTCCCGCACCTCCGGCCGCTCCGGATGGTCGTAATCCCGGACCAAAAGTCTCATAATGCCGCTGAACAAGCCTGTTCCCCCTTTTTATATGCGCTTCTCATTGGAACCATACAGCTGACCGGACGGCGTCCGGCGGCACTGCTCTCCATTCCGCGTTTTTGGTTTATATGACGATGCTCTTTCCTGTGCTGTCGATGGCGACGATCAGGGGAAAATCCCGCAGAGTCAGCCGTTTAACAGATTCGCAGCCCAGATCCTCAAAGGCGATGACCTCCGCCCCGGTGATGCACTTTGCCGCCAAGGCCCCCGCGCCGCCCAGGGCGCAGAGATACACCGCGCCGTTTCGCTTCATGGCCTCCACCACCTCCGCGCTGCGCTTTCCCTTGCCGATCATGCACTTGAGCCCCAAATCCAAAAAACGGGGCGTATAGGGATCCATCCGCCCGCTGGTAGTGGGGCCGCAGGAGCCGATGGCCAGCCCCTGGGGAGCCGGGGTCGGGCCGGCATAATAGATGGCCGCGCCCCGCAGCTCATAGGGCGGCTTCTCTCCCCGGTCCAGCATTTCCGTAATGCGCTTGTGGGCCGCGTCCCGGGAGGTATATGCCGTACCGGAAAGCAGCACCCGCTGGCCCGCCCGGAGAGAGGCGGCCTTCTCCGCCAGCTCGCTGGTATTCAGCCTAATTGCTTCTGCCATCTCACTTTTCCCAGAAAAGCTCGATCTCCTCGCCCACAGGGCCGTAGAAGAAGGCGTTGCGCACAGCCATACCGTTCAGGTTGATCTCGTGAGGCTCGGACTTGATGGGATAGCCGGCCTTGCGGACGGCCTCCACGATTTCATCCACCTGGTCGGTGGCGAAAGCCACGTGGGCCAGAATGCCATCGGATGGAAATTCCTTGTCGGCGGGGATGATCTCCAGGCAGGAATTATCTCCGCAGGAAATCATGACAATGGGCATTTCCGGGCTGCCAAAGGATTTGACCGCCTCCATACCCAGCACCTGGGTATAAAACCGGATAGTCTCCTCATACTTTTCCGCCGTGGGCTTTACGGCAATGTGATGTACGCCCTGGATCTTTCCGCTCATGGATCGGTACCTCCAATTCTATGATATTCCTGAACTTCTATGCACAGTCCTCCCCGCCGCCAAAGGAAACCCGGCTTTTGGGGGATTTGCCGATTTAGGAAAGGATCGCTCTGTCGTTTGAAAACTCTCTGCCGCTTGCCTGGGTGAATTTTTCAAGAAGATCGTCAACCGTCAGGTTCTTCTTAGCTTCGCCGGATATATCAAGAATGATCACGCCCTCATTCATCATGATCAATCTGTTTCCGTGGGTGATGGCGTCGCGCATATTGTGAGTGATCATCAGCGTTGTCAGCTTATTTTCAGAAATGACCTGATCCGACAAAGCCAGCACCTTGGCCGCGGTTTTCGGGTCAAGCGCCGCAGTGTGCTCATCCAGCAGCAAAAGCTTTGGCTTTTGCAGGGAAGCCATCAGCAGCGTCAATGCCTGCCGCTGACCGCCGGAGAGAAGTCCGACCTTGGCAGTCATTCTGTCCTCCAGGCCCAGATCCAGCGTTTTCAGCTTTTCTCTGTACACCTCTCGTTCCGATTTGCTGATTCCCCATTGCAGCCCCCGCGTCTTCCCTCTGCGGGCGGCAAGCGCCAGATTTTCTTCAATATTCATATTGGACGCTGTGCCGATCATGGGGTCCTGAAAAACCCGTCCCAGGAATTTTGCCCTCTTATGCTCAGGCATATTGGTGACGTCCACACCGTCGATCAAAATCTTTCCGGCGTCGGGCTTCCAAACGCCCGCTATGGCGTTGAGCATCGTGGATTTGCCCGCGCCGTTTCCGCCGATCACCGTTACAAAATCCCCATCCTGCAGGGTGAGGCTGAGATTGCGCAGAGCGACCCTTTCATTTACCGTTCCCGGAATAAAAACCTTGTATAAATTGATCAGCTCAAGCATTGGGGGCATCCTCCTTTACCACGCTTTTGATGCCGGTTTTGAAATACCGTGATTTCAGATAAGGAATGCCCAAAAATACGGCAACCACCGCAGCCGACAAAAGCTTGAGCAGATCGGTATTGATACCCATCCATATCACGATCTGGTAAACCAGGAAGTATATGATCCCTCCCACGCCTACAGCCGCAAGCTTGAGACCGAAGTTGTGCAGGATCCTTCCGAATGCCGCCTCGCCGATAATGACTGCTGCAAGGCCGATCACAATGGCTCCACGTCCCTTTTGGACGTCAGCCTGACCGTCGTACTGTGCAAGCAGCGCGCCTGCAAGGGCCACGATCCCGTTAGACAGCATCAGCCCGAGCACCTTCATAACGGATGTGTTGATGCCCTGCGCACGGCTCATATTGGGGTTGCAGCCTGTCGCCCGGAGCGCGGAACCCATGGCGGTTCCGAAAAACCAGTATAGGATCGCAATCAGCACCACAGTAAAGATCAGCGTGACAAAAATCGGATTTTTCCAAAAAGGAACGCCGCTCAGCCTTCCCATGGAGACCAGCAGGGAATATTTTCTTGCGGAAATGACCTGATTGGCAGCGCCGAGAATGATCAGGTTGATGGAGTAAAGCGAGAGCTGGCATAAAATGCCTGCCAGGATCGCGGGGATGCCGAGAACGGTGTGCAGAAGCCCTGTGATCAGCCCCGCAGCCATTCCCGCCAAAACAGCGGCAGCCATCGCAGCGGGGAGGCTCCATCCGCCCATCATCAGCATGACAAATACCGCGCCGCCTGTGGCCATGGAACCGTCAACCGTCAAATCCGGGATATCCAGCACGCGATACGTCAGATAAACGCCGATTGCCATAATGCCCCAAATGAGGCCCTGTGCTACCGCGCCCGGCAGCTGATTGAGCAATGCGGAAAAATCCATACAAAAACCATGCCTTTCATTTTGTATTCGTGCCCTGTAACAAGGAAACCTGAGCCCATACCGGCGGAGCTGCCTCAAGCCGGCAGGATTTTCCCCTTGGCCGCAAACGGCCCGCACAACTTACAAAACGGGGTTTGAAAAGGATTTTTCAAACCCCGCAATGATACTCTGTCCGGTTTACTGAGCTGCGATTTCCTCATAGCCATCGGGAATGGTAATTCCCAGCTCCTCGCAGCGTTCTTTGCTGTACTTCTTTGTGAACTGAGGCGCATATTCAATGGGCATTTCGGAAATATTGGCTTCCCCCCTGAGAATCTTCGCCGCCATTTTGCCGGTCGCATAGCCAAGATCATAGTAGCTGATGGACAGGGTGGCGATCCCGCAGCCGCCGCAGATCCCTTCTTCGCCGGCGATCACGGGAACCTTTGCAGGACGCGCAATATTATCAAGAATGCTTGTATAAGTAGCGATCGTATTGTCGGTGGGAACATAAAGGGCGTCGCATTCATTCACGGCGTTTGTGCAGATGCTGCTCATATCATTGGAATCATTGAAGGTATAAACCTTGCAGGTCCTGCCCATCTTTTCCAGCTCCGCCTTCACATTTTCCACCTGATATTTGGAGTTTACCTCCACGGAGCAGTAGATCAACCCGATGGTCTTTGCATCCGGAAGCAGCTCATCAAAGAGCGCGGCCTGCTGATCCAAAGGAGCCAGGTCAGATGTGCCGGAAATATTGCCCCCTACCGTGCCGCTGAAATTGTCAATATCCAGGGCTGAGCCGTATTCCGTGACGGAGGTCCCGAGAATCGGAATGGTTTCCGTAGCGTTTGCGGCAGTCTGCAAAACACCGGTGGCGTTGGCAAGGATCAGATCGACCTTTTCGGAAACAAAGCTGTTGATGATGGTCGTTACGGCAGACTGTTCTCCGCCTGCATCCTGTACCTTAAAGGTAACGGCGTCGCCCAGCTCTTCCTTCAGAGAATCCTGGAATCCCTTTGTCGCCGCGTCAAGGGCAACGTGAGGCTGGATCTGGCAGATCCCCACCGTATAGCTGTCCTTTTTTTCAGACGTACAGGACGTCATCGTAAAACAGCCCAAAACAACTGCGGCGATCAATAAGAGCGATAGAAACTTTTTCATTCCATTTTCCCGCTTTCCTAAAAAATATTTTCGCATTATTATACTAAAATTTGGCCTTTATTGTCAACTCAATATCCGTCAAAATATGAAAAAACCTTATATGCTATATGCAATTTGTATAGAACTGCGAAAACCATGTATATTTATTTTTTCCAGCGACAGGAGGAGAGAGCCTGGCATGAAACAAAGGAAACGGTGCAGCCTGTAAGGGCTGCACCGGAAGACTATCCTTTTAGATCGCAACTCTAAAACAGCGTTCCGCTTATGTTTGGTGTGACGCTTACTTGCGGTTGAAAATGGACATGATGTCCGTAAAGGTGTCGTCGTCGTCGATCACGGCGGGATCCACCCGAGGCTCCTCGGCCCGCACCGCAGGGGCGGGAGATACAGAAGGCGCAGTGAGGAAGTCCTCGTCCCCCAAGCTCAGATCCACACTGGATGCGGCGGACTTGTCCTTCTCGCCGTTCATGCCGGAAAAGCCGGTGGCGATAACGGTGACCGTCATTTCATCTTCCATGGTCTCGTCGAAGGTGGCGCCCCAAATAATGTTGGCGTCCTCGTGAGCCCGCTCGGTGACGATCTGGGACGCGGTGTCGATCTCGTCCAGCGCGATGTCCGGGGAGGAGGTGATGTTGATGATCACGCCCTTGGCTCCGGCGATCTTGGTCTCCAGCAGGG
>CAZRLJ010000006.1:0-15502 GCA_964600905.1 uncultured Acutalibacter sp.
GATAAAGCGCTCCCAGATCAGCTTGTAGAGCTTATACTGGTCCGGGGTCAGAGAACCCTTGACCTGCTCCGGAGTGACGGAAACGGAGGCGGGCCGGATGGCCTCATGGCCGTCCTGGGCATTGGCCCGGGACTTGAAATGCCGGGGCTTGGAGGGCATATACTTTTTTCCCCACCGGTCCTCGATATAGGTGGCGGCGTCCCGGAGAGCGTCCTCGGAAATGCGCAGGGAGTCGGTTCTCATGTAGGTGATCAGACCCATGGTGCCCTGGCCCTCCACATCCACGCCTTCGTATAGCTCCTGGGCGGCCTTCATGGTGCGCCGGGCCTGGAAGCCCAGCTTCCGGGAGGCCTCCTGCTGAAGGGTAGAGGTGATAAAGGGAGGGGCGGGGGTCCTGTTTTTCCTGCCTTTTTTCACGGAGCTTACCACAAACTCCGCCAGCTCCAGCTCGGCCAGAAGCTTGTCGGCTTCCTCTTTCGAGGCGATTTTGATCTCTCCGTTCTCATCGCCGTAAAAGGCGGCGGGAAACACCGTTCTGGAGGGGGGCGCGGTGAGCTTCGAGTCAATGCTCCAGTATTCCTGGGGCTTGAAGGCCCGAATCTCCTGCTCTCGGTCCACGATCATCCGAACCGCCACAGACTGCACCCGTCCGGCGGAAAGCCCCCGGCGGATGGCCTTGGCGAGAAAGGGACTGAGGGTGTAGCCCACCAGGCGGTCCAGCACACGCCGGGCTTGCTGGGCGTTGACCAGGTCCAGGTCGATGGCTCTGGGATGGGCCATGCCCTCCTCCACACCGGTGCGGGTGATCTCATTGAAGGTGACCCGGTCCGGCGCGTTTTCATCCAGGCCCAGAAGGTAGGCCAGATGCCAGGAAATGGCCTCTCCCTCCCGATCCGGGTCGGTGGCCAGCAGCACGGCGTCCGCCTTGTCGGCGGCCTCCTTGAGCTCCTTGACCAGCTTTTCTTTTCCTTTGATCACACTGTATTTCGGCTTGAAATCATCCTTGACATCCACGCTCAGCCGGGCCTTGGGCAGGTCCCGGACATGGCCCATGGAGGCAATGACCTTGTATCCGTTTCCCAGATACTTCTGAATGGTCTTTGCCTTGGAAGGCGACTCCACGATCACTAATTTTGACATTTCCTGCTACTTCCTTTCTTTAGCCGGGCACAGTACGGCGGATTCCATTTGGTACTGCCTGGCTGCGGCGGATGATATTGTACCCTGTTTTTTGAAAAGAATAATTCCAAATTAGAAATTTTCCTTACAACCTTGGGAACTTCCGGGCTTGGAATGTTACCCGCCCGTGCTCCGGCTGTAGCGCTTGCCGGGATGGGACGCTGCCAGGCCTTCCAGCTCCAGCTCTGTCAGCAGGCCCAGCAGGGAAGAGGCGGGCAGCCCCGTTCTTTCAGCCAGCCGGGAAATATCGGCAGGCTCCGCGTCCAGCGCTTCCCACACCCGGCGTGCGCCGGGGGAAAGCTGGGCTCCGGAGTCCTCCAGAGCGGCCGTGCTGTCGTCTTCTCCGGCAAGATATGTGTCGAGGCCCACAAGAAGCCGGGACGCAGAGTCTGTTCTCCCCGCCTGAAAGCGGGAATCGGGATACTGGGCCAGCACATCCTCGCAGTTGACTACAGGCTGGGCGCCTTCGCTCAGCAGCCTCCTGCTGCCTGCGAACTCGGCGGCGCCCTCCGGGCCCGGATAGACATACACGTCCCGGTTCTGCTCTGCTGCCCGGGAAGCGTAGATCTGCCCGCCGCCTCTTTTTCCGGCCTGGATGATGATCACGCCCTGACTCAGGCCCGTGACCAGGCGGTTGCGGATTTGAAATCCCCCGTATTCCGGGGTCTCCCGGGAAAAATACTCGCTGACCAGAGCGCCGCCCCTAGCGCAGATCATGGCTCGGAGCCTGACGTTTTCCTGGACATAGGAGCTGTCCAGTGAGACGGGAAGCACGCTGACGGTGGCGGCGTCGGGAATCTGCAAAGCGCCGGACAGAGCCGCGGCGTCTACGCCCAGAGCGCCTCCGGAAACCACACATGCCCTGGCGACCGCCAGCTGATAGCCAAAAAGCCGGGCCGTGTCCTCCGAGACGGACAGGGGCTTGCGGGAACCCACCACCGCCAGGGAGAGCTTTTTGTCCATCGGGGGAAGGGTCCCCTTGATATACAGTACCGCAGGAGGGTCCGGAATATTCTTCAACAGCCGGGGATAGTCGGCACAGCCGGGAGTGATGACCTTCCAGCCGATCTTTTCGGCGTATTCCAGCCGGGCCTCCGCCTGGGCCGGGGAGAAGTCCCGCAGAGCCGCGGCCTCCGATTCTTTGACGTCCCGGCGGCGGTTCCACAGACGGGGACCGCCCTCGCAGAACTCCTGCAGTCCGCCGCTGCGCTGGCTGTTGAGCCTCACGGGCATGGGGCTGCCCGCCCCAAAGGCCTGCTGCGCCCAGATCCAGTAAACGCGCTCATCCATGGGAAGGCCCCCTTTCTTCCGGCTGCCGGCACAGCTCCCACAGGAGGATGGTGGCCGCGGCGGAGGCGTTCAGGGATTCCGCCCGCCCGGCCATGGGGATGGTCACCTGGTCATGGCACAGTGCCAGGGCCTCCTCCGTCAGGCCGTTGCCCTCGTTGCCGATGAACACCGCGTGGAGGCCTTTTGCAAAGTCAATCTCTGTTACAGGCCTTGCGGAGGCGTCCGGCACGGCGGCGTGGAGAGCGTAGCCGTATCGCTCCAAAAGGTTTTTCAAGGCCTTTGGGGACTGTTCCGGGGTGATTCCCACCCGGAACACCGCGCCCATGGAGGCCCGCAGGACCTTTGGGGACAGGGGGTCGCAGCATTCACCCAGCAGAAAGACCCGGTTTATTCCCAGGGCCTCTGCGGTGCGCAGCACCGTGCCCAGGTTGCCGGGGTCCTGGAGGTTTTCCAGCACGATACAGGAGCGCCTGGGCGCAAAACCGATCACACCGGTTAAAAGCGCTTTCGGCGTTTCACACAGGCAGAAGATGCCCTGGGGCGTTTTGGTGGAGGAAAGCAGCGCCGCCACGTGATTCTCAATGAGATAGCCTTCTTCCGCCGCTTTCAGGATCGGCTCCAGGTATTCTCCGTATTTCAGCCGGGCCTGCTCGGTGAAAAAGCATATTTTTACAGCTGTTCCGGACAGGACCGCATCCCGACACAGGCGAGCACCCTCGCAGAGAAATTTCTTTTCTGCCCTGCGTTTTTCCGGCTTTTTTGCAAGCTCCGCCGCTTCCCGCACCAGGGGGTTCTGGCGGCTGGTGATGCGCCCGATGGCCACCTTGTCTCCTCCTTCCTATTAGAGCCAGCTGGAGCCAAGTTGAACCCGCCGCCATGCGGTTTCGTTTTTGCGGAGCGGATTTGTGTTCAGGCAAGGCAGAGGACGCAGGGAATACTTTGTGTATTTCCAAGGACGATAACATAGCCTGGGCGCAAATACGCCTGCAAAAACCGGATTCAAGCTTGGCGACAGCTGGCTTAGAAAAAAAGTTCAGCGCCCGAGACGGCAATGTCTCAGGCGCAGTTCCAGCTTATTAAAGGGCCGCTTTGGCCTTTTCCACCAGGGCGGTGAAAGCGGCGGCGTCGGCAATGGCGATTTCGGAAAGCATCTTCCGGTTCAGAGTGACGCCGGCCTTCTTCAGGCCGTTCATAAAGGTGGAATAATTCATGCCGTTCATCTTGCAGGCGGCGCTGATCCGGGTGATCCACAGGCGGCGGAAATCCCGCTTGCGCTGCTTACGGCCAATGTAAGCGTAATTGCCGGACTTCATGACAGCCTGTTTGGCCATTTTGAAGTGGCGGCTCTTGGAACCCCAATAGCCCTTGGCCAGCTTCAGTACCTTTTTCCTTCTCTTGCGCGTCATCATTGCGCCCTTAACTCTAGCCATATCTCTTCGTTCCTTTCTTTTTCATAAAAATCGGGTCGGTCTGCCTTCAAAATCGGTTTATTTGTAGGGCAGCATCCGCTTGACGGCGGCTTCGTTGGTCCTGTCGGTCACTGTGGTGCCGCGGGCATGACGCTTGGTCTTCGGGGTTTTGCCGTGACCGTTGCACAGATGGGACATGTACGCATGGCCACGGATGACCTTTCCATTCTTGGAAAGCTTGAAGCGCTTCTTGGCGCCGCTGTGAGTCTTGAGTTTCGGCATTTTGCAGTCCTCCTTGAAAATTTTTTACATTATTTGGCAGGCTTGGGCGCCAGGAACATCAACATGGAGCGGCCCTCCAGCTTGGCGGGCTTTTCCACATTGGCCACTTCGCTCATGGCTTCGGCAAAGCGGCTCATGATCTCCTGACCCAATTCGGGGTGACCCATCTCTCTTCCGCGGAAACGAATGGAGACCTTCACCTTGTTCCCCTCCGAAATGAAGCGGACGGCGTGGTTCTTCTTCGTGTCGAAATCGTGGGTGTCGATGTTGAGAGACAGCCGGACTTCCTTGATGTCAACGACCTTTTGGTTCTTCCGCTGCTCCTTTTCCCGCTTCGACTGCTCGAAACGGAATTTGCCGTAGTCGATGATCTTGCACACCGGGGGCTTGGCCTGGGGAGCAATCTTCACCAGATCCAGATTTCTCTGTTCAGCCAGCTCCAGCGCCTGCTTCAGGGGCATGATGCCCAGCTGAGAGCCGTCGGAATCCACTACGCGAAGCTCCTTGTCGCGGATCTGTTCGTTGATCTGCAGTTCCTTGTTGCTAATGGGTAGCACCTCCATGAATACCTTCGCAGTTTCGGCAAACAAAGAGCGGGCAGATCGCTCTGCCCGCAAATCAACAATCGAATCCGTCCGCACACAGCTCCCGCAGCACACCGGGGAGCGCCGAACCCTTCGCGATTGACCTGTGGCAGACGAAACTGCACGGGTGTGGGCAATAACCCAGCTTTGTTTTACCGTAAGTGATTATACCTCCTCATTTTCCCAATGTCAAGAAGAATCTTGAGATTTTCCAGGATCGCTTGACATTCGGGAGACAAGGCCTTATATTTAGGGAGCGCGAAGACCGGACAGCGCTGAAAAACAGAAAGAGGAGGATGTATTATGTGTAAGAAATCAGATTCGGAGATTGTCCGCCAGCCGGGAGGTTTGCGGTAAAGACGATCTCACCCAGCCTCCCGGAAGGACAAGGACAATATCCAAAACCTTCAGGAGGATCAAATAACGTGAACAGAGAAAACAAGCGAAAGAAGTACGCAGAGGGATATTATCGCACGCACGCCTGCAGCGACAGCTTTACCTGTAAGGTATGCGGCAGGCTGGTGGTTCCGGCAGGGGCCGGAAGCGACCACCGCAACCATTGCCCGAACTGCCTGCACAGCCTCCACGTGGATGTGGAGCCCGGCGACCGCCAGGCCGATTGCGGAGGCATTATGGAGCCTATCGCGGTGTGGGTGCGCAAAAACGGGGAATGGGCCATTATTCATCGCTGCCGCCGGTGCGGGAAGCTCTCTTCCAACCGGGTGGCGGCGGACGACAACCCCATGAAGCTCATGTCCATCGCCATGAAGCCTGTGGCGCTGCCGCCCTTCCCTCTGGAAAAAATCGAAGAAATGACAGATCTGATGGCCGGCGACGGAACGCTGAAATAGGCGGTGCGCGGCCAGAGAAAGGGCCGGTAACGCGCAGGGAAAGCTGCGGTTACCGGTTCTTTTTTGGACAGGAAGCGGGCGGCCTCTTTCAGGCTCTTGCGATTTTTGACGGTTTCCTCTATAATAGAGGAAGTTTTGAAAACGAATCCCTGTGATAGGAAAGAATGAACATGGCGATCCTGACCGTAAACAATATCAATCTGAGCTTCGGGGACACGCCCATCCTGGAGGGGATCACCTTCGAGATGCAGAAGGGCGAGCGCATCGGCCTGGTGGGGGTCAACGGCAGCGGCAAGACCACGCTGTTCAAGACCCTGACCGGCGAATACGTCCCCGATACCGGCACCGCGGTGTTCGGCAAGGACACCGTGCTGGGCTACATGGAGCAGCATGTGTGCCGGGATTTTGAGAAGACGGCCTTTGAGGAAGTGATGACCGTCTTTTCCCATTTGCTGGAAATGGAGAGGGAATTGGAAGACCTGGCTTCTCGATTGTCCCGGAATCCACCCCAGGAGGAAATGGAACAGCTGATCCTGCGGCAGACGGAGCTCAACGACCGCTTTGTGGACGCCGGGGGTCTGACCTGCCGTTCCCGGGCCCGCAGCGCCCTGATGGGCCTGGGCTTTTCTTCGGAGCAGTGCGAGAGCCGGGTAGGGGTCCTCAGCGGCGGCCAGAAGGCCAAGCTGCAGCTGGCCAAAATGCTGCTGGGCGGGGCTAATCTACTGCTGCTGGACGAGCCCACCAACCACCTGGACATCAATTCCGTGGAATGGCTGGAGGATTTTTTGAAAAATTACTCCGGCTCCTACATCGTCATTTCCCACGACCGCTATTTTCTGGACAAGGTCACCGACCGCACCCTGGAGCTGCAGGGGAAGCGGCTGGATTCCTACAAGGGCAACTACACCAGATACCTGGCCCTGAAGGAGGAGAAGCGCCTGGCCATGCAGCGGGTGTACGACAGCACAAAGAAGGAAATTCACCGCATTGAGGGGATCATTGAGCAGCAGCGCCGCTGGAACCAGGAGCGCAACTATGTGACCATCGCCAGCAAGCAGAAAGCCATCGACCGCCTGGAGGCCACCCTGGAAAAGCCGGAGCAGGACCCGGAAGCCATCCGGTTCCAGTTCCATGCCAGCCGCCGCAGCGGCGACGAGGTGCTGATGGCGGAGGACCTGGCCCTTTCCTTCGACGGCGGCCCTGCCCTGTTCCAAAACGTGAATCTGGAGATCAGGCGGGGAGAAAAGATTTTTCTCATCGGCCCTAACGGCTGCGGCAAAACCAGCCTGTTCAAGGTCCTGCTGGGCCAGTACCGGCAGGACCGGGGCACGGTGCGCCTGGGGACCGGAGTGGACCTGGGCTATTACGAGCAGTCCCAGCTGAGCCTGCACGACGAAAAGCAGGTCATCGACGAGATATGGGACCTCCATCCCCGCATGACGGAAACGGAGGTCCGCAGCGCCCTGGCGGTGTTCCTCTTCAAGGGTGAGGATGTGTTTAAGCCCGTGGGGGGCCTTTCCGGCGGCGAGCGGGCCAGGATCCTGCTGCTGAAGCTCATGCTGTCCAAGGCCAATTTCCTGCTGCTGGACGAGCCCACCAACCACCTGGACATCGGCTCCTGCGAAGCCCTGGAGGACGCCCTGGAGGGCTACGACGGCACGCTGCTTGTGGTGTCCCACGACCGCTATCTCATCAATAAGCTGGCGGATAAGCTCTATGTGCTGAGCCCGGATGGGGCCGCCCTGTATGCCGGAAATTACGATTTCTATCTGGAGAAGCGGGCGGAGCAGACCATCGTAGAGGAACAGAAGGCCGAGCCCAGGGTCAACCTTTACAAGCTGCGGAAGGAGCGGGAAGCGGAGCGGCGGAAAACCCGTGCCGCCCTGTCCAGGACGGAGCAGGAGATCGAGAAAAACGACCGGGAGCTCCACGCCCTGGAGGAGCGGCTGGAGGACCCCGAGGTGGCGGCGGATTACGAGGCTGTCACAGAAACGTCGGAGCAGATCGCCGCCCTTCACCAAAAGGCAGAGGAGCTTCTGGCGCAGTGGACCGAGCTTTCCGAGACCGTGGAGCGGATGGAGCAGGAGGCGGAGCTGTGAAAGTAAAATTTGTCACCCTGGGCTGCAAGGTGAACCAATATGAATCGGCGGCCATGCTGGAAAGCCTGCTGAACGCTGGCTTCCGGGAGGCGGAGGAGGGAGAGGCCCCAGACGTGGTGGTGTTGAACTCCTGCACGGTCACCGCCGAAGGGGACCGGAAAGCCCGGCAGGCCCTGCGGAGGGCCAGAAGGGACAATCCTGGCGCCGTGACGGTGCTGACCGGCTGCTGGCCCCAGGCCTTCCCCCAGGAGGCGGAGCGCTTTCTGGAGGCGGATGTGGTCATGGGAACCGCCAACCGGGCGGCCCTGCTGCCCCATATTCTGGAATATCTGTCCGCCAGGCAGCGGATCGTGGACATTGCCCCCCACGAAAAAGGGGAGAAGTTCGAGAAGATGAAGGTTTCCGCCTTTCACGGCAGGACCCGGGCCTTTCTGAAAATTCAGGATGGCTGCAACCGGTTCTGCTCCTATTGCATCATTCCTTACGCCCGGGGCCGGGTGCGCTCCAAGCCACTGGCGGACGTGGCTGCCGAGGTGGAGGAGCTGGCGGCTCACGGCTACCGGGAGGTGGTGCTCACCGGCATCAACCTTCCCGCCTATGGACAGGACCTGGGCCTGCACCTCTGTGACGCGGTGGAGGCCGCCTGCGCTGTGAGTGGAATCCGCCGGGTGCGGCTGGGCTCTCTGGAGCCGGAGCAGCTGACCCCGGAGGTCATCGGGAGGATGCGCCGCCAGGAAAAGCTCTGCCCCCAGTTTCACCTGTCTTTACAGAGTGGCTGTGACGAGACCTTAAAGCGCATGAACCGCCACTATACTGCCGCCGAGTACCGGGAGATCGTGGAGAATCTCCGGGCGGCCTTTCCGAACTGCGCCGTCACCACCGACGTTATGGTGGGCTTTGCCGGGGAGACGGAGGAGGAATTTGCCGCGTCCCTGGCTTTTGTAGAGGAGATCGCCTTTGCCAAGGTCCACGTGTTCGCCTATTCCCGGCGGCCCGGCACCAGGGCTTATGACGCGCCGGATCAGGTGGGAAGCAGGGTCAAGGAGGATCGGAGCCGCCGGATGATCGCCGCTACCAAAAGGAGCCAGCTGGCCTTTTTTGAAGCCCAGGTGGGCAGAGTGGAGGAAGTGCTGTTCGAGCAGCCTGTGGACGCCAATGTTTACGAGGGCTATACGGCAAATTACACCCCGGTGCGGGTGGCCTCCGCCAGACCTTTGCAGGGAGAGCTGCTGCCCGTGGAGATCATTTCCGCCGGGGAGGATTTTTGCGTGGGATTGTTAGCTGTTAGATTAGATGCTGGATACTAGATTTTAGATGCTGGATGCTGGAAAAGCCTCCCTCAGAGAAAGCCGCTGTATTTATCCCGCTCCTTTTGGAGCGGGAATTTTTTTACATTTCCCCTTGACAAGTGAAAAATCGGGTGATATACTCTTAGCTGGTTAATTACTTGACTAATTAACTAAGTCGGAGGTGAAGCCATGAAATTGAATTTCGATTCGGAAAAGCCCATTTTCCAACAGATCGCCGAGGGAATAGAGGACGCCATCCTGACAGGGGCCTTTCCGGAGGAAAGCCAGATCCCGTCCATCACGGAGTTCTCTGTGCAGTACACCATCAATCCCGCCACAGCGCTGAAGGGGATCAACCTGCTGGTGGAGGAGGGCACCGTTTACAAAAAGCGGGGTGTGGGCATGTTTGTCTCTCCCGGGGCGGTGGAGCGGCTGCGGCAGAAGCGCCAGCAGGGTTTTTACCGGAAATACATGCTGCCAATGGCCGCCGAGGCCCGGCGGCTGGAGCTGACCGAGCAGGAGCTGGCCGCTATGCTGGCCCGGTGCTTTGGCGGAGAACAGGAGGGAGACCATGAAAAATAAGATCCTGGCAGCCGCAGCTGCTGCGGCGCTGGCGGCGGTAATCTTTGTGGCCGCTGCCGGATTTACCCAGCGGTCCGACGTAGCGCTGACAAGGTACCAGGTCTCTGAGGACGGCAGGTCCCTGACCATACAGGTGGGGGTGACGAGCTCTGCGGGGTATATCCGTTCCTGCCGGGCGAAGTCCCAGGGGGAGAATCTGTATCTTTCCTTCTACTCCACCTTCGGCGGCTTCAACAGCAGCCTGGGGGCAAAAAGCGAGTTCACCGTGGAGCTGGAGCCGGAGTGCAGGACCGTCTATTTTTCCTGTGACAATCTGGGCAGCAGCAGCACCTGGAGCGTGCTGCACAAAGACGCAGCCACAGGCCAGTGGCTTCCGGACAATTAGAGAAAGGAAAGGAGATCGCTATGAGTATCGTGATCGAAAACATATCAAAAAGCTTTGGCCCGGTAAAGGCCCTGGACCGTGTGTCCCTGACCTTCGGGGAAAACAAAATCTACGGGCTGCTGGGCCGCAACGGCGCGGGGAAATCCACCCTGCTGAACATCATTTCCAACCGGATATTTGCCGATTCCGGCACGGTGACGGTGGACGGCCAGCCCGCCGCGGAAAACGACCGGGCCCAATCCCAGATGTACCTGATGAGCGAGGCCACCTGCTATCCGGAGAGTATGCGGGTAAAGGAGGCCTTTCGCTGGACGAAGAATTTTTATCCCCGTTTTGATGGAGACTTTGCCGTGAGCCTGGCGGACCGCTTTGAGCTGAAGCTGAACGCCAAGGTGAAGGGATTATCCACCGGCTACGCCTCCATCTTCAAGCTGGTGACGGCGCTGTGCGTCAACACCCCCTACCTGCTGCTGGATGAGCCGGTGCTGGGGCTGGACGCCAATCACCGGGAACTGTTTTACAAGGTGCTGTTGCAAAAGTACGCCGAAAACCCCTTTACGGTGGTGCTTTCCACCCACCTGATCGAGGAGGCGGCGGGCTTCATTGAGGATGTGGCCATCCTCCGGCAAGGAGAGCTGCTGCGGGCCTGTCCCCGGGAGGAGCTGCTGGGGAACGTCTACACGGTTTCGGGGACCGCTGCCCAGGTGCAGGAATACCTGAAGGAGAAAAAGGTGCTGGGAACCGACTCCATCGGCGGGCTGGTCTCCGCTTATGTGGAGGGCAGGCCACAGCGGGAAAGCGCCCCGGCTGGGCTGGAATTCGGACCCATGGACCTGCAGAAGCTCTTTATTCTTATGACAAATTCCTGAGGAGGCACGGCAATGAATTTCTATCCTTCCTTCAAATATCAACTGTCCCGGTACAAATATCTGCTGCCGATCTATTATGGCGTCTATCTGGGACTCTCCCTGCTGTTTACCGGCGTGTTTTCCGTGGGGTACATTTCTTCCTCCGACGGCCATCCCGCCAGCGTCATTTCCATGACCGGCATCAGCGCAGTTACGTGGATCGTGATTTTTTCGGCGAGCTGCTGTTCCTTCAAGGAAAATTTCCGGATGTCCCTGCAAAACGGGACCTCCCGGCAGAGCCTCTTCCTGGGCCAGCTGGCCGCTGGGGCTGCCCTCTGCGGAGCGCTGGCGGTCTGCGATGAGCTGGTGACCCGGTTGATCGGCCTTTTGGGCCGCATCCCCGCCGTAAGCGTGGAAACCGCTTCCCTGCTGGAGATGGTGTATGCTCCCAAATGGCATCCGTCGCTGGTCTGGGTGGCGTCGGTATTCTTCACTTTCTTTTTCCTGCTGGCCGCTTCCGCCGCGGGATACTTCTGCACCGTGCTCATGTACCGGCTGAAAACGCCGGGAAAGGTGGCGGTCATTGCCGGCGCATGGGCTGTGTTTACCTTTGGCATTCCCATTCTCAAAATGCTGCGGGACCGCTTCCATCTGGAGGCGCTGTGGCGGGGGCTGGAAAACCTGATGGCAGGGCTGTTGCAGCTTTGCTTCGGGGGTCCCGCTAACTGGATGGTCACATGCCTGGCGGTTTTCTGCGTCATTCACTTTTTCACCTGGCTGCTGATACGAAGGATTCCGCTGAAATAAAACAGGCCCTCCCGGAATTTCCCGGGAGGGCGCTTTTATGCTGTTTTTTAGATTTTGACCTTGCCGCTGAGGATATTCTTGTAATCCTCCAGGTTCTGCTGAAGCAGGGTGGGGGTGTCCAGGCCGTAAGGGCATTTGGACTTGCACTGCCCGCAGTGGAGGCAGTCCTCGATCTTCCTCATCATTTCCTGGGCCTGGGGAGTCAGCCAGCCATCGGAAGGGCTGCGGCGGATCAGCTGGGACATTCTGGCGCACTGGTTGATGGTGATCCCCACCGGGCAGGGCATACAGTAGCCGCAGGCCCGGCAGAAGTTGCCGATCAGCTCCCGGCGGTCCTTTTCGATGACCGCTTTGATCTCCGGGTCCTCCATGGTGGGAGGATTGTCCATGTAGCTCAAAAATTCATCCAGCTCGTTTTCCCGCTGAACGCCCCAGATGGGCAGGGCGTTTTCATAGGCCGCCTGCCAGGCGTAGGCCGCGGCGGAATTGGTGATCAGCCCGCCGGAAAGGCCCTTCATTGACACGAAGCCCACGCTGTTTTCCCTGCAGAGGTTGACTAAAGCTACGTCCCGTTCCGTGGCCAGGTAACAGAAGGGAAACTGCAGAACATCGTACAGGCCGGAAGCGGCGGCCTCCTCCGCCACATGGAGCCGGTGGTTTGTCAGGCCGATAAAGCGGATTTTTCCCTGCTTTTTTGCCTCCAGCATGGCTTCATATAGGCCGGACCCGTCTCCGGGCTTGGGACAGAAGGCGGGATTGTGGAACTGATACACATCGATGTAATCGGTTTTCAGCAGGCGCAGGCTGGTTTCCAACTGCTCCCAGAAGCCCTCCACCGTGGTGGACATGGTTTTGGTGGCAATATAGAGGTCCCCGCGCACATCGGAAAGGGCACGGCCCATTTTTTCCTCGCTGTCGCTGTAGGCCCGGGCGGTATCAAAATAGCGGATCCCCCCATCGTAAGCCTTTCTGAGCAGCATCCCTGCGTATTCCGTGCTGACCCGCTGAATTGGCAGCGCGCCGAAGCCGTTTTTGCTGACGGTGATCCCTGTTCTGCCAAGGGTGACTGTGTTCATGACCTTTCCCATCCTTCCTGCTGGGGAGTTTTTCAGAGCCTATCCCAAAATGAGAGGTGCGCTACGAATCGTTCTGGGATAGGCTCTTAATAAAACTATAGCTTTTCTGCGGTGTTCCTGTCAAGAGGGGAAAGGTGAAATTTCCCCGGCCGTCCGCAAACCTGTTCGGGGACTTGACAAACGCATTTGCCGGGAGTACAATAGCAACGCGTTGGCGGTCAGGAAAACGGCCGCCAAAATACTTGAAGAAGAGGTAGAACGATCATGAACAAATTATTCCGCATTTTTGCAGCGACCCTGGCTGCTGCCTGCATCCTGAGCCTTGCCGGCTGCAGCGGCTCCAACAGCTCCAGCAGCTCTAAAGATGCTGACAGCTCCAGCAGCCAGGCCGTTAGCTCCTCCGTTCCCGAGAGCAGCGCTTCCTCCGCAGTGGAGAACAGCAGTGCAGCGGACGATCAGTCCGGGGCAGCGTCCTCCATTGAGGGGCTCGAAGGCCTCAATGCAAACGGCAAATTCGATACCATCACCGACTTTGTCAATTCCGATATGATGCAGGAGCAGATCGCCTCTCTGAAGGGCAACCTGGAGGATGCCGGTATGGGCCTGGAAATCGGCGCCGAGGACAATAAGCTGATCTACCGCTACACGGTAAGCGGCGTTACCGAGGACACCATTGAGGTGATGGCCGAAGCTCTCAGCACCGCTATGGAGGGGCAGGCTTCCCTCTTTGAATCGGTGGCTTCCGCTCTGAAGGCCGCTGTTGAGGTGGAGGATCCGGTTGTTGTGGTCACTTATCTCACCGAGTCCGGCGAGGAGATTTATTCCCAGGAGTTCACCTCCGGGAATTGAAACAAGGAATAACAGACAGGGAGACGGGGCCGCAGGTCCCGTCTCCTTTCTTATTGCAGAGCATTGACAGGGGCTGGAGCGGGGGAGTATCATGAGAAAAACAGAGGAGCGTGAAGCGTGATGAAGGGCGTCGCAACTTTTTACGACCATATTTTGGAGATTTCCAAGCAGGAGAATATGTCCGTTCCGGAGGCCATGCAGGAGGCAAAGGCCCTGGGGATCGAGCTGCTGGAGGTGGCCCAGGGCAACCTCCTGGGCCGGGTGGACCAGGTGGCCCACGAGCTGGGAACCGCTGGCCTGGGAATTTCCACGGTTCCGGCCTTTTTCAATTTCGGCCAGGACCAGGATGTGGAGAAGCAGAGCGGGGAAACCCTGGAGGCCGCCAGAGCCCTTGGCGCCGGAAAAATGCTGGTGATCCCCGGCTTTTTCCGGCCGGAGGACGATGAGGCGGAGCGCCAAAGGCAGATGGAGAAAATCGCCGGGTGCATCAACCGCTTGGCGGACAAGGCCGCCGGTTTCGGCGTGACCCTGACCATGGAGGAATTCGACAACCCCATGTCGCCCATTTCCACCGCCCAGGGTGTCCGGTATTTTCTGGACCGCTGCCCGGGCCTTTCCGCCACCTTCGATACCGGGAATTTCCGGTTTGCCGCCCAGGATGAGCACGACGCCTATGGGCTTCTGCGGGACAGGATCGATCACGTACACCTGAAGGACCGGGCCTACACGCCCGCCTATGGCCAGTGGGCTCTGGAGGCCGCCGATGGACAGAAGCTCTATCCCTGCCCCACAGGCTCTGGAGATTTGGATTTGGCCGGAATCGTGGAGCGTTTGCGGGCAGACGGCTACAGCGGCCTTTACACCATCGAGCATTACGGCGCCCCCGCCATGCTGGACTTCCTGAAGCAGTCCGCCCGGTGGTGCGCAGAGGTGCTGCCCGGTTCGGAGGAGTAGTCAGACGGTATTGCCATAAAAAGCAGCGGCCCTCCCACGGGAGAGCCGCTGCTTATCATTTGGGCAGCTTACTGTCTGCCGAACTTTTCAAACTTCAGGGGACGGGGGATAAAGCGCTTGATCCCCTCCAGCAGCTCTTCATCGGGGTTGAATACCAGCAGGGTATGGCCGGTCTTTTTGCTGTGGACCACCATATACCAGGCGTCCCGATGGTCGGAAAACTGGGTGGCGTAGATTTTGGCTCCAAAGGAGCGCTGCTTCAGCCTTGCCTCATTTTCTTGAAAAAGGCCGATGTCCTCGCAGGTGCTGCACTCAAAGGCGGTCAGGCGCTTGCGGGACTGCCGGTTCATGATCTTGTCCACGGTGACGTAGCCGTTGGTCAGGCTGTATTCGTATTCCAGCAGGCGCATTCCGATCAGCTTGTAGCCGCCATAAATGGCTCCGGCGGTGAGGACCAGCCACAGCATGGGAAAGGCGATCACAAACCAGAACACATAAAAGCTGATGAGGCTGACGAGGATTACGCCCAGCACTACGGCTGCCAGGATCAAGGCGTCCGCCGCCTCAAAGTGTTTTTTGATCATCCGCTCGATAAAGACGTCATTCATGACAAGAGCTCTCCTTCAAGTATCATTTCCCGCCCATGGGTCCACTGCGGACCGAGGCAAAGATCGCGTTCATTCTTTGTCATTGTATCACAGATTCCATTCAGATTCAATGGAAAGCCGGGATTTTCTTGGAAACCTTCGGGAAAAGCACTTGCAATCGGGGGAAAATTGTGCTAAAATCTTTGTCACACGCTATGAAGAAAGAAAGTAGTTCGGTCATGCACGGTCAGAGAGCCTCTGTCACAGGCTGCAAGCGGAGGCGCGCTGCGGACGAATGAAGTTCCTTTCGGAGCGGCGGGGCTGAAGGGCAGGTGCTTGGTAGGTCCCGACGGTGCGGCGCCGTTACAGGCCGAATGAAGGGCAGGGCTGTTCTGTGCTCTGCTGAACTTGGGTGGTACCGCGTAGTAGTA
>CAZRLJ010000006.1:15602-29312 GCA_964600905.1 uncultured Acutalibacter sp.
GAAGGGCAGGGCTGTTCTGTGCTCTGCTGAACTTGGGTGGTACCGCGTAGTAGTAGCTGAAGGAACCTCTGAATAAATCATCCAGGCGCAGCTCGGCGGAATCTATTCCGCCTGTCTTTGCCCCATCCTCTTGAAATACACAAAGTATTCCAGCGAGTCTGGGCCTTCGACAGTCGAAATATCTTCTCGCCGATCTGACCTGTCCAATTTACTCAGAGCTTCCTTTACACTTCGCCCCATGATGATTTGGGGCGAATTTTTTTGTCCCCAGGAAAGGAAAGTGAGCGTATCAATGAAGGAAAAGATCGAAGCGCTTCGGGCAGCCTTTGAGCAGGAGCTGACGGAAGCGAAAAACAGCGAGGCCATCGAGCGTCTGCGGGTGGCCTATCTGGGCAAAAAGGGCTCTGTCACAGAGCTGCTCAAGGGCCTTAAGGACGTGAGCGCCGAGCAGAAACGGGAAATGGGCCAGCACATCAACCAGCTCAAGCGCCAGGTGGAGGAGAGCATTGCCGACCAGGTGGAGCGGCTGAGAGCTGCCGAGGAGGAGCGGTTGACCGCCTCTGCGGAGCAGTACGATGTGACCCTGCCTAGCCAGGCGGCGGAGGGCTCCTATCACCCCATCACCATCGTCCAGCGGCAGCTGGAGGAGATTTTCTCCTCCATGGGCTTTACCGTGGAGGACTACAAAGAGATCGTCACCGATTACGAGTGCTTCGAGGCGGTGAACATCCCCAAGGATCATCCTGCCCGGGACATGCAGGACACCTATTATCTGGACAACGGCCAGCTGCTTAAGACCCACACCTCCGCGGCCCAGAACGCCATTATGAAAAAGTACGGCGCGCCCCTTCGGGCGGTGTTCCCCGGACGGTGCTTCCGGAACGAGGCCACCGACGCCTGCCATGAGAACACCTTTTTCCAGATGGAGGGCATGATGATCGACAAGAACATCTCCATCTCCAACCTGATCTATTTCATGAAAACCATGCTGTCCGAGGTTTTTGAGCGGGATGTGAAGGTCCGCCTGCGGCCTGGCTTCTTCCCCTTTGTGGAGCCCGGCTTTGAGCTGGACATCTCCTGCCTGATCTGCGGCGGCGAGGGCTGCCCCTCCTGTAAGCATTCCGGCTGGCTGGAGCTGTGCCCCTGCGGGATGATCCATCCAAACGTGCTTCGGGAAGGCGGCATTGACCCCGAGGAGTACACCGGCTTCGCCTTCGGCCTGGGCCTGACAAGGCTTGTGATGATGAAGTACGGCGTGAAGGACATCCGGGACCTGAACAGCGGAAACCTGAAGGCCCTGGGCCAGTTTCAGCATGAGTGAGAGGGGGAATAGAAGATGTTGATTTCCATGAATTGGATCGGCGATTTCGTCGATCTTTCCGGCCTTGATCTGGAGGCCCTGATCCATCGCTTTACCCTGTCCACCGCCGAGGTGGAGGAGGTTTTCCACATGGGCGAGGGCTTGAGAGACGTGGTGGCCGGTAAAATCCTTTCCGTAACGGATCACCCGAATTCCAAAAAGCTCCATCTGCTGAAGGTGGATGGCGGCGACCAGGTCTACGACGTGGTCTGCGGCGCTCCCAATGTGCGGGAGGGTATGATCGTGCCCTTTGTCAAGGAGGGGGGCATGGTGAGCGGGCAGGAGATCGGCTGCGCCACCATTGCGGGCTGTCCGTCCCACGGCATGTGCTGCTCTGAAAAGGAGCTGGGTGTTTCCGACGACCACAGCGGCCTGTGGGAGCTGCCTGCCGACACGACTGTGGGCATGGATATGACCGAGCTCTATCCCATCCGAGACACCGTTTTTGAGGTGGATAACAAGTCCCTGACGAACCGCCCCGACTTGTGGGGCCATTACGGCATTGCCCGGGAGTTTGCGGCCCTTACCGGACGGGAGCTGAAGCCCCTGGAGACCGTGGAGCTCTCCCAGTTTGACGGCCTGGAGCCCATCGAGATTTCCATCGAGGACAAGGAGCTCTGCTTCCGCTATACCGGCCTGAAGGTGCGCAACATCAAAACAAAGGTGAGCCCTGTGGCCATGCGCATCCGCCTGTTTTACTGCGGCAGCCGGGCCATCAATCTGCTGGCGGACCTGACCAACTACCTGATGCTGGAAATGGGCCAGCCCATGCACGCCTTTGACTGTGCCAAGGTGGACCGCATCGAGGTGAAGCGCTTTGATCAGCCCTTTACCTTCCAGACCCTGGACGGCGCAGAGCGCATGATCGACCCCAATACGCTGATGATCTGCTCCGGCGGTGAGCCTGTGGCTGTGGCCGGCATCATGGGCGGCCTGGCTTCGGAGATCGAGGACGACACGGACAGCCTGCTGCTGGAATCCGCCAATTTTGACGCCAGCTCCACCCGGCGGTCCTCGGTCCGGCTGGGCCTGCGCACAGATGCCTCCATGCGCTACGAAAAGACCCTGGACCCCGAAATGACTGACACGGCCATTGCCCGGTTCCTGAAGCTGCTTTTGGACATTGATCCGGAGGTCCAGGTGGTTTCCCGGCTCACCGATGTGTATGTCAAGCGGTATCCCCAGGTGGCTCTTTCCTTCGATAAAAATTATGTAAACCGCTATACGGGCATTGAGATCAGCGACGAACAGATTCTCAGTACCCTTCGCGCCCTGGGCTTTGGCGCACAGTACGACGGGGAGCTGTTCCACGTGGAGGTGCCCTCCTGGCGCGCCACCAAGGATGTGACCATCAAGGCGGACATCATTGAGGAGATCACCCGAATCTACGGTTACGACAACTTTGTGATCTCCACCACCATGAGCCCTCTGTATCCCCGAAAAAAGAGCGCCGCAAATAAATCGGACAATTTTGCGAAGGATATTCTTGTACAGCGCTACGGCCTCCACGAGGTTCACTCCTATATCTGGTTCGACGGCAGGAAGTGCCGGGAGCTGGGGATCGAGGTAGAGAAGAACGTGAAGCTCCTCAGCCCTCAGAGCCCCGACCAGGAGACCCTGCGCACCAACATGGGCCCCACGCTGCTGTCCTTCCTCCAGGGGAACAAGTCCTTTGCCCCGGACTTCGGCATTTTTGAGATCGGCCGGGTCTGCCAGGGCCTGCGGGAAGACGGCGAATGCGACGAGCGCAAGGCCCTGGGCGTCGCCCTCTACAGCAGGAGCAGAAGCGAAAAGGAGCTTTTCTTCTCCCTGATCGGTATGATCCGGGAGCTGGGCCGGGAGATCAAGCGGACGGAGCTGACCCTTCGGAACGTGCCTGCCATTCACGGCTGGCAGCATCCCCGGAACACGGCAGAGATCACCGCAGAGGGCAAGAAGCTGGGCTGGGTCTGCACCCTGCATCCCTCCGTTCAGGGAAAGCTGGACCGCAAGGCCGCGGTGGTCTGCGCCCAGCTGGACATGGACGGTTTTGCGGCCCTTCCCGCCGGGGAGCTGGTCTACCGGGCGCCTTCCCGGTTCCCGGGCATTGACATCGACCTGTCCCTGGCGCTGCCTGAGGGCATGAAGTACGCGGAGCTGGTCCCCGCCTGGGCGGATGTGGACGATTCCCTGCTCACCGACGTGAGCCTTATCGATTCCTTTGCCCAGGGAGACCGCAAGAGCGTCACGCTGCGCTTTGCCTTCTCCTCCCAGGAAAAGACCCTCTCCAAGGAGGAAGTCCAGCCCGTGGTGGATGGGATCGTGGCGAAGCTGAACGCTGCCGGCGCCGTACTGAGAAGCTGAAAACCGCCGAAACCGAAAAAGCACTTGCAATCATCGGCGTTTTCCTGTATGATATAGTCACTGGATTTCTGATGTAAGCGAGGTGTTCCGATTATGCCGGAGGATATGAACGCTACAAGTACCATTCAATTTTCCATCGAGGACGTCCGCGAGGCCGATATGAAGCGGATCCTACTGACGGTGTACGATGCGCTGAAGGAAAAGGGCTACAACCCCATCAGCCAGATCGTGGGATACCTGCTGAGCGAGGATCCCACTTATATTACCACCCACAACAACGCCCGCAGCCTCGTGCGCCGTCTCGATCGGGATGAGCTGCTCAAGGCCATGGTGCGCTCCTATCTGGGGGAATAAGCGGGAACGGAATACACGGTAGAAAGCGCGGTGATTTTTGTGAGTGAAAAGGAAAAGAAGGCTTCCGGGGCAGCGGACGAGCAGAGCCTGTTTCCCACCTATAAGGGAAAGCCTCTGGTGCGTTCCGGCGATACCATCTACTATGGAAGCATGAAAGACAAGTACGTCATCAAAATTGACGTGAAGACCAAGAAAAAGGTGGGCGACCTGGAGGTGGCTGACAAGGTGACGGTACAGCTGATGTATACCGATCCGGAAATCCGCACCAGAAAGCAGATCGTCAAAACCAGCGAAAAGAACGGGCTGTATCTGGCCCTGGACATCGCAGACGCCTGGCTCACCCGAGCCCTGGCGGAGTAAAGAACATAAAAGCTCCCTTCTCAAAAGCGGGAAGGGAGCTTTTTTATGAGTCTGAAAAATTACTTCATTTTTTATTCATCCGGCGTCCATTCATCCCGAACTATCATAGTTACCTGACGGATCATCTCCATATAAATTGTGCATTTATCCGGAGAACATTTTGAACTGTCCTCAGTGTCCCTGTCTCTCATTATGCGGATTTCGACCCTTTCAACCGGGTAGTTCTTTTTTTCGTCCAGATAAAATGTGTACCGTATATACGGCGGGTTTTCGTAATCTGTGGTTTCCCAAAAGACCTGTAGCCCGCTTTCTTTCCAGTCCGCCGGAGCTTCTGAAAACGGCGTGGTGACCAGCTTGTTTTTATCAAATTTTGTGGGATTTTGCCGAGTTGAAGTAACAGAATACGGTGAGCCGAAGCGTTCAATAAACATATCGATAATTGTACTGACCGTCTCTTTTCCCGTATCATCCAGCGATATGGGCACAGTCGCCCTGAACATAGCGGGAATGCCTTCCTCAAAACCGAAATAGCAATCCGTGCTGAGCTTCATGCCGCACCAATCGAATTTTCCGGTATAGCCCCTTTCCAAATCGGACTGAGTTTCTATTCTGTCTTTATCGGTAAGCTTGAGCAGGGCAAGGGAGTCTTCCTCAAATTTTCCGAAGGCCTCAAGCAATATGTTCTCCACTGCCGGAGAGCCCTCCTTGGGGGTGAAGTCTTCCTCCGAAGTGCAACCGGAAAATGCAGAACACAGCAGGGCAAGCGACAGAATGAATGCAAGAGCATTTTTCATTTGTATCAACACCTTCGATCAATTAGTGCTTATGAAGTAGAGTGTAGAAGTTAAACATAAACACCAAAAACATCCTGATAAGAATATCCATCAGCAAAAGCTAACCGAATTGAAACCGAGAAGCCACCAATTCCCTGCCACGTTGGATTTACATATTGATCAGAAGCCATAGGGTTATCACGGCTATAAACAGTATTAAACGCCGGCTGGACAACTGTGTACGGGTTAAAATAGCTGTAGTTTCTCTGAATTAACGTAAAATTATTTCCGCTTCTTCTATAAAGATCTCCGGAGAGTTCAGTTCTCATATACACAGATTGAGGAGCGGTGGTACCTCCATTTTTATAGCAAGTGAAATACTCTGATATGGCTCTATCATATTGGCGGTCATTGTAAGACTCGAATACCGTGACTGCCTTCAAAGTAATTCCATGTTTATCAATCCCACCACCTACAAGATAACTATCTCTGGTCTGCCTGAACAGTGCTCTGGCGAAATCGTTTTGCTCAGTATTTCCCTCTTCATCCTGCGTAAAGGAAATAATGGTAGAAACCTCAGTTGTGTTTCCGTTTTTAGTGTCAACACAAAGTACTGAAGATGGCACAGCAGATCGGCTGCCGTAATTGGTATCGATGACGCGAATAACGGACTCAGAATTGTAAGACACTTCGTAGTCATCAAGGAGTGTCAGAACATGGGGATGTACATCCTTTGCCAGATAGGTATCTTCAGGGCTTGGGCTTGCCGGGGCGGCATTTGCAGGCATGGCGCAAACCGCCACTATCATACTTAGAGCCAGCACAAAGGCCAGTCGTTTCTTAAATTTTTTTCATGTAAAAAATCCTCTCAATAATAATTTGTAATTTGTGGTTGCTTTTTCGCAAGTTTCGTGCTAGCCTTAAAAGGTTCATAGAAAACCGCATTTGCCGGTCATCCGGCAAGGTCTTAGGGGACAAGATTTTTCTATGAAACCCCATTGTATAGCGCTTTTCCGCTATTCATTGGGGCTTTATTCATTTCCCATTGGTATCACCTCTTTCTGTCGAATTCCGAACCGGATACCTCTGATTTTCCAGATCCTCCCATGAATCTAATTATACAAATGATTTGCTGCCTTGTCAATCTTTTTTGAGCGATTCGCACATTTTCTTTTGAAAACAGAAAAAACTTTTGCTGTATAATCCAATACAGCAAAAGTTTCACTTTGTCATTTCCCCGGCATGGCGCAAAGCTCCGTCTGGCAAGCCAAATGCTTTCAATTTTCCCGCCGCTGCTTCGCCTTTTCCTGGGCTATGGCCTCAGCCTCCGGGTGGCCAGTTGGTATCCCCATGGAATAGAGCTGCCGGTAGGATTCAAGCTCATCGGCATTTTCCGGCGCTTTGTACATTAGCCCTGTGCATTCATTGGCGGAGGCCACGTTGGAAATCTCCGGAAATTCATTTTCGACTGGGTCTTTGTGCTCCTGATAGTCGATTTTCTTCCCTTTTTTCATGATCTTCTCCTTTTTTGCAATTTCTTATCCGCTTTAGTTTTCGCAGCCCGGGGGAAAATATGCGGCCGATCTTTGGTGGTATCCGGAAGAAAGGGCGCATAGACTTGGAAGAGTCAAAAAAACAGAGGTGAGCGTTATGATCCACAGCAACACCCAGGCCTTCTGCCATCGGCTGAACTGCCGGGCCAATGCCTGGGCCGCTATTCGGGGAACGGAAGAATGTCCCAATCTGCTGGGGAGCGTCAAATTTTTTCAGACCACCGCCGGTGTGCTGGTGCTGGCGGAGATCTGGGGACTGCCGGAAACGGAAACAGGCTTTTACGGATTTCATATTCACGAAGGGGACTCCTGTAAAGAAGCAGCGCCCGCTCCTCCCGAGGGAGCCGGTCCCAATGACCGCAGGCAGAACTTTTCCCGCTCCGGAGGGCATCTGAACCCTCAGGGCCGCCCCCATCCCCTGCATATGGGCGATCTTCCCCCGCTGATGGCAAAAAACGGCTACGCTTGGGGGGCGTATCTCACTTCCCGGTTTGTGATCCGGGATATTTTGGGCCGCACGGTGATCCTCCATGAGGGGCCCGACGATTTTACCTCACAGCCCGCAGGAAACGCCGGGAGGAAAATCGCCTGCGGGGAGATCAGAGGGGTTTAAGAAACGCAACTTTTTCACCATTCGGCATATACTGGGGAGGTGATATGGAAGAGGAGTGATACTTATGTGCGGCTTTGCCGGATTCAGCGATTACAGCGACAGCCTGCTTGACGAGAAATATCAGTGGTTGGCCCTGGCCAGGCGCATGGCCGGGCGGGTGGGACACCGGGGCCCGGATGACCGGGGCGCTCATGTGTCGGCGCACTGCGCCCTGGCCCATGCCCGGCTGGCCATTATTGACCCGGAAAACGGCGCCCAGCCCATGACCGTCCGGAAAGACAGCGGGGAATTTACCATTGCCTACAATGGGGAAATCTACAACGCCGGGGAGCTGAGAAGCGAGCTGGAGAGCAGGGGGTATTCCTTTGAGACCAACTGCGATACAGAGGTGGTGCTTAACGCCTATCTCTGCTACGGCGAGGACTGCGCCCAGCATCTCAACGGCATTTTTGCCTTTGCGGTGGACGACGGGCCCGGGGGAAGGACCTATCTCTGCCGGGATCGCTTTGGGGTAAAGCCCCTGTTCTATACCCTGCGGGGGCCCCGCCTGGCCTTCGGCTCGGAGATCAAGGCCCTGTTTGAATTTCCCGGGGTCAACCCGGTGCTGGGAGCGGAGGGGATCTGCGAGATCTTCGGCCTTGGCCCCGCCAGGACCCCTGGCTGCGGCGTGTTTGAGGGCATTTCTGAAATGAAGCCCGGCCACTGGGCCGTGTTTGACAGGGACGGCTTCCGGGATCATCAATATTTTGACCTGGAGGCGGCGCCCCATACGGACGATTACGAGACCACAGTAGAGAAGGTCCGGGAGCTGCTGCTGGATACAGTGGAGCGCCAGCTGATTTCCGACGTCCCTCTGTGCACTTTCCTTTCCGGCGGCCTGGATTCCAGCGTGGTGACGGCCATTGCCGCCCACATCCTGGAGCAGCGGGGGCAGAAACTCGCCACCTACTCCTTTGAATTTGAGGGAAATGAAGAGAATTTCAAGCCCTCCTCCTTCCAGCCGGACCGGGATGAGGACTGGGCAAAAAAGGTCAGCCAGGCCCTGGGCACCGAGCATCATACCCTGCTCTGCAATAATGGGGAGCTGGAGACCTCTCTGCTGGAGGGGGTCATCGCCAAGGACCTGCCGGGCATGTCGGACATTGACGGCTCACTGCTTCATTTCTGCCGCCAGGTGAAGCGGCGGCATTCGGTGGCTCTGTGCGGCGAATGCGCCGATGAGATTTTCGGGGGTTATCCCTGGTTCCATCGGCGGGAGATGTTCGACGGCGCCCATTTTCCCTGGTCCAACAACCTGGATACCCGGCGTTCCCTGCTGAAGCCGGAGATCGCGGAGACGGCGGGAATAGAGAGTTATGTAAACTTAAGATTACAGGAAACCTTGGACAGTGTGCCGGTTCTCAGGGGGGAGTCCAGTGAAAGCAGGCGAATGCGGCAGATCTCCTATTTGAATATCAAGTGGTTTATGTCAACTCTGCTGGACCGAAAGGACCGGTGCAGCATGTGGAGCGGCCTGGAGGTCCGGGTGCCCTACGCGGATCACCGGATCGCCCAGTACGTGTTTAACACTCCCTGGGAGTTCAAATGCCCCGGTGGCCGCACCAAGGGCCTGCTGCGGGACGCCGCCCGGGGACTGCTGCCGGATGACGTGCTGGAGCGCCGGAAAAGCCCCTATCCCAAAACCTATGACCCCGGCTATGAGCAGGACCTGAAGGGTCGGCTGGGCTTTGTCCTACAGGACAGCAGCCAGCCCATCCACAAGCTGCTTTCCGCGGAGGCGGCCCGGGCGCTGCTGACAGAGAATTTCGATTATGGTAAACCATGGTTCGGACAGCTCATGGCTGGGCCGCAAATGCTGGCCTACCTGCTCCAGGTGAACTACTGGATGCTCCACTACAACATTTATGTAAACCTGTAAACGCAGAAGGACCCGGAGACCTTATGGCCTCCGGGTCCTCTTTTGTTTTTGGAAGAAGGTTATTCTTCTTCCTTTTGCTCATGCATTTTGGCAAATTCAGCCATGAGCTCCTGCATGGTTTTCGTAAGCTTAAAGCTGGCCTCCTTGATTTCAATGCCGGTTTGGGCAAAGAAGAACCGGAGATAGAAGACGGCGGACATGCTGGGCTGCAGCGGGATCTCCAGCGTCTTCCATTCCCGCTCGCTGCCAATCACCGTGTGGGAGAGCAGCAGGGTCCGGTCCTGGAACACCGAGAAGGGGATCTGCGACACATCGTTGTCATCGGTGCTGCGGACTGTGATGGAGAGGGTGTACAGGCCGGGATCCTTGGTAGTGATGGTAAAGCGGGTGTTCCCGCCCTTTTCGGCGTTGATGGTGGACACATCCAGCGCACCGGCGCCGTTCTCCAGGGCCACCGTGTACATCTTGCCCATATCCTCGTCTTCCATGCCCTGGCTCTGGTCCAGCTGGTGATCCAGCTCGGTCTCCCGGTCGTTAAGGCGCTGGAGAGCGGGGCTTTGCAGCAGGAAGCGGCAGATATTCATGGCGCTGCGCTGGAACTCGGCGCGGGTGGCGGCGCCGGTCTCCATGGCGGTATTCAGATTGTCCCCATTGGAATTGGTTTTGGAATCGCCGTTGACCATGTTCAGGTCGTTCTGAGCCCGGACCTGGGAGGATACGTTGCTCCGCTCACCCAGCTTTCCGGGGTCGTTGCCCATGGCCCACCAGTCGGTCATGACCAGGCCCTGGTAGCCCCACTGGCTCCGGAGCACGGTAGTATTCAGGTCATAATTGCTGGCGCTCCAGAAGCTGTTTACGGGGTTATAGCTGGTCATAATAGCCCGGGCGCCGCCTTCCTTTACGGCGATCTCAAAGGCCTTCAGGTAAATCTCCCGGATGGCGCGCTCGGAGACCACGGCCTCCACATCGTGACGGTGGAATTCCTGGCTGTTGCAGAAGAAGTGCTTGATGACGCCGGTGACGCCGTACTTCTGCATGGCGTGGAGCTGGGCCGCCGCCATTTTTCCGGTGAGCAGAGGGTCCTCGGAGAAATACTCGAAATTCCGGCCGTTCAGGGGATGGCGGTGGATGTTGATGCCGGGGCCCAGAAGGGCGTCTATCTTGTTCTTCCGAAGCTCCAGGCCCTCGAACTCGTAAAGCTCCCGGACCAGCTCCAGGTTGAAGGAGGAGGCCATCAGGGTGCCGTTGGGCATGGCAAAGGCCCGGGTGCCGCAATCCATGCGGATGCCGCTGGGGCCGTCGGCACAGCAGCCGGTGGGAATGCCCAGGGCCAGCAGCTCATCGGTCACGCCGCCGAAGGCGCCGGCCGTGCCGGGAGTCACCTTGGGAGAGCACATGCCCTCGCCCCGGATGATGCAGATCAGGTCCTCGTCGGTGAGCTGGGCGATAAAGTCCTCCAGCGCGGCCTTGCCGTCGTACACGTCAATAAGCTTGATCCCCCTGTCCCCGGTCTGGGGGATTTCCCGGGGAGCAAGCTGGCTGCGGCGAACCATGGGATCCACCGTCCCCAGGGGAGCGGGCTCGCTGGCTTTTTCAAAGACGCCGTCGGCCCTGGCGGTGCCGGGGCGGAGCCGTTCAAAGGAGAGAACGGGGGCCATGACCTCCTCCAGGGTTTCCACTGCGGCTTCCTTCAGAGCCACCGTGCCGGCGCAGGAAGCGGAACGGACGTCGCTGCCGATGAAGAATTTGTAGTCGCCGGCCTCCAGCACCCAGCTGGACTTGCGGCCGGTGACGCCGCTGTCGTCATAGGAGGCCAGGGACGCCACAGGGCATTCCATGGTGAGGGTTTCGGCCTCGCCGGGCTTCAGAGTCCGGGTCTTGCCGAAGGCGCAGAGGGAGCGGACGGGCTTGCCCAGCTTTCCCTGGGGGGCCTGGCAGTAGACCTGGACCACTTCTTTGCCTGGGGCGCTGCCGGTGTTTCGCACCGTGGCGGAGAACCTTAGCGTATCACCGCAGTGCTCCACGGTCTTGCCGGAGGTGTCGAAGGTGGTGTAGGACAGGCCGAAGCCAAAGGGATACAGAACCTTGTCTGGGGCGAAGGTCTCAAAATAGCGGTAGCCCACGTAAATATCTTCTGCGTAGATGTTCCGGCTTTCGCTGCCGAAATTCCCAGCGGCGGGGTAGTCTTCAATGGACTTTGCAATGGTGTCGGGAAGCCTGCCGGAAGGGAAGGCGCGCCCGGTCAGCACGTCGGCGGCGCCCTTGCCGCCCTCCTGGCCGCCCTGCCATACGTACAGCACAGCGCCGGGCCGGTAGGTTTCCACCCAGCTCATGTCCAGAATGCTGCCGGTGTTCAGCACCACCGCCACCTTTTTGAACGCAGCGCAGACGGCCTTCAGCACGTCCCGCTCTGCCTGGGCCAGGAGATAGCTGCCCTCGGCGGCGGAATTGTCCTTGTCCTCGCCGGCAGTGCGGCCCAGAATGACCAGGGCGGCGTCATTGCGCCCTGCGGCGGCCTTCACCATTTCAGGTTCCAGGGGCATTTCCTCCTGGTACCAGGGCTCTGCGGCCCAGCCCTGTCCCACATCGAAGGGATGGTCCTGGAGCCACGCCTGATAGACGGCCTCCACCTGGGCGTCTACGGTCACGTCCCCCATGTCCTGGAGGGCGGCGGTGATGCCCATAACGGGGGCGGTGTTCACCAGGCCGCCGGAACCGGTTCCGCTCTTATAGTAATTGTACTGGCTGCGGCCGAATACCGCCACTCGTGTGCCCTTTGCAAAGGGCAGGACGCCCTCGTTGCGCAGGAGGACGGAGCCTTCCGGCACCGTTGCCCGGGCTTTCGCGGCATAGGCCGCCTTGTCAAAGATTTCTGCCATGCTGTTCTTCCTTTCTTAATTTTTTCCACCCATGGGAGAGGAATTTTCTTATCAATATTGTACCCGATCTTTCAAAAAACCGCAACTGTTTTGTACATGGTTCCGGAGGGGGGCAGGGAATGGTCCGGATCACTCCTTTTCCGGAGGGGTCTCGGCGGCCCTTTCCACCGGGCTGCCGTCCAGGGGGATGGGCTCCAGCAGGGAATGCTGGTCCTCCCTGGGCTCGGTCAGCTCCTGCCTTTTCAGCCGGGGGATAAAACGGCGGAGGAAGGTCCCCTTGCCCCTGCCCATGATGTACAGCATACCGATGACGGAAAATACCACCGCGCCGATGAAATTCACCAGCAGATCCTTCATGGTGTCGTGGAGGCCAATGTCCAGATAGCCGGGCCACGCTTCGCCGTTTACCGCCACACTGTCTACCGCTACGGTCACCACCCGGTTTCTGCCGTCCGGATTCAGGGCGACTGTATTGATGGTGGTGATCCAGGTATCCTTCTGCATGTCCATTCCCAGCAGGCAGTCCATGCCGTACTCGAAAAACTCCCACAGCACGCCGATGGTCATGGAAAAGCAGAAGGCCACCAGCGCCACGAAGGCCGGAGAGAGTTCTACCCGGAATTTCCGGGAGCGGTTCAGGATGTCTACCATGGCCACGCCGATGGCTGCCATCAGAAAGCCGTTGATGGTGTGCAGCATGGTATCCCAGAAGGGGAAGCTCAGGTAATATTCCTGGATTTCACCCAGAATCTCCGCAGAAAAGATAAACAGCAGGATGATGACCTCCAGGGTGTTGGGAACGTCGATGTGAAGCTGCCGTTCAAAGAAGCTGGGGATCAGGAACAGGGTCAGCGTCAGAATGCAGAGGAATACGTCGTAGTACTCCCCGTTGAACAGCTGGCGAAGCATCACCGCAAAGACCAGCGCCCGCAGGACCACATAAACCGCAAAAAGAATGGGGCGGGAGCGGATCTCTGCCCGCGTCTGGGCGCGCCTTTCTGCCCGGAGCCGACGGTGTTCCTCCCGGGAAGGCTTCTCTTTTTTCTGCTTTTTCATGTCTTTCCCTCTCTTCCGATCAACATGTACTTTTTTACGGGATACTCCCATTTTAGCACAAACGCTTCTGGGAAAAAAGCCCCCAAAAAGCGAAACTTGGAATGGGAAGACCTGGAAGACCTTGCTTTCTTCCTCTTTTCAGAGTAAAATATAGAATAGAAAAAGCGCCGTTCCGGGGATGGTGCCCGGCGGCCGAAAGGGTGGAGAATATGAAAAAGCGCTGCCTGAAAGGGCTGCTCTGCGGGCTGTTGGTTCTGTGTTTGCTCTGCGGCATGGGGACGTTCCCGGTTTCCGGGGCAGAGAAGGTGTGGGTGAATCCCTTCCTGGACGTCCCGGCGGACGCCTGGTTCCGCTCTGCGGCGGCTTACATGAATTACAACCGCTATATTGTGGGCATGGATGAGCACACCTTTTACCCCGGCGGCACTGCTACCCGGGCCATGTTTGTCACCATCCTTGGCCGGATGTGCGGCGTCAACGCGGCAGAATACCGCGGCACCT
>CAZRLJ010000006.1:29412-30815 GCA_964600905.1 uncultured Acutalibacter sp.
GTCACCATCCTTGGCCGGATGTGCGGCGTCAACGCGGCAGAATACCGCGGCACCTCGCCCTTTTCAGACCCCGCCCCGGACTACGCGGAGCCATACATTGCCTGGGCCCAGGCGAATCGTGTGGTCAGCGGCACCGGAGATAATAGGTTCAGCCCCGATCTCCCCATCAGCCGGGAGCAGGTGGCCGCGATCCTGTATAATTATATGGTTTCCCAGGCGGGAGGCGTCCGGCCGGAAGTTCCGGAGCTTACGGGCTTTTCCGACCTTTCGCAAGCGTCCGGCTATGCAGTGCCCGCCCTGGCCTGGGCCGTGGACGCCGGGATCATGCACGGCTATCCCGAAGGGACGATCCTGCCCCGGAACACGGCGACAAGGGCGGAGATCGCCCAGCTTCTCATGGCCTTTGCCAGACACCGGGGAGAGGATGTGACCGTGGAGATCCAGGACCCTGAATGGTCCCCTGAGGATCGGCTGCTGCTGACCATGTCCCTGGAGGAAAAGGTGGAGCAGATGTTCCTTGTCCGCTGCCCTGCCAATGCCGCCGCAGAAGTGCGGAAGCATCAGTTCGGCGGCCTGGTGCTGTTCGGCCGGGATTTCAGCGGCCTGACCGCCGCCCAGGTGCGGGAGAAGATCGGAAGCTGCCAGAACGCCGCCAGGGTCCCCCTGCTCATCGCTGTGGATGAGGAGGGCGGCACCGTGGTACGGGTCAGCTCCAATTCCAAGCTGCGCTCTACACCCTTTGCTTCGCCCCGTGACCTTTATGCCTCCGGTGGGATGTCCAACGTGCTGGAGACCGAGCAGGAAAAGATAGACCTCCTCTCCGGCCTGGGGATCAATGTGAATCTTGCCCCGGTGTGCGATGTGTCCCTGAATTCCTCCGACTTTATGTACGCCCGCTCCCTGGGCCAGTCCCCGGAGATCACGGCGGACTACGCGGCCAGGGAGGCGGCGCTCTATCAGCAGAACGGCATGGGCTGTGTGCTCAAGCATTTCCCCGGCTATGGGGACAACCGGGACACCCACACGGGAATGGTCACAGACCTGAGGCCTCTGGAAACCTTCCGCACCCGGGACCTGCTTCCCTTTGCCGGGGGGATCAATAACGGCGCCGGAGGCGTGATGGTATCCCACAACATCGTGGCCTGTCTGGACAGCGGAAAGCCCGCTTCCCTGTCTCCTGCCTGGCACCGGCTGCTCCGGGAGGAGCTGGGCTTTACCGGCTGCATTACCACCGACGACCTGTCCATGGGGGCCATTCAGGCCTACTGCGATTCCGGTTCCGCCGCGGTGCAGGCGGTGATCGCCGGGAACGACCTGCTGTGCTGCACAGATTACCCGGTGCAGCTTCCCGCCGTGCAAAAGGCGGTAAAGAGCGGGCAGATCAGCGAGGAACGCATTGACGA
>CAZRLJ010000006.1:30915-57861 GCA_964600905.1 uncultured Acutalibacter sp.
GGGATGATCCCGAAATTTTTAGGAGAGGAACCGTTTGTATGCAGAACAAGTTTTTAGGCATGACCCCGCCCATGGGCTGGAATTCCTGGAACACCTTTACCTGGAACATCAATGAGGGGTTGATTAAAGAGACCGCCGATGTGATGGTCTCCTCCGGACTGAAGGATGCGGGCTACGAGTACGTGGTCATCGACGACTGCTGGTCTCTGCGCCAGCGGGGCAAGGACGGCGAGCTGGTAGCCGATCCGGAGAAGTTCCCCCACGGCATGAAGGCCGTGGCCGATTACATTCACAGCAAGGGTCTGAAATTCGGCATGTATTCCTGCTGCGGCACCCACACCTGCGCCGGCTACCCCGGCAGCTTTGAGCACGAATTCCAGGACGCCGCCACCTTTGCCTCCTGGGGCGTGGACTACCTGAAGTACGACAACTGCTATCGCCCCCAGTTTGCCAGCGGGGAAATGCTCTACAAGCGCATGAGCCTGGCCCTGCGCAACTGCGGCAGGGATATTCTGTTTTCTGCCTGCAACTGGGGCCATGAGGACGTCCACCGCTGGATCCAGAGCGCCGGTCCCCACATGTTCCGCTCCACCGGCGACATCCAAGATAACTGGGAGTCCATCAAGACCCTGGCCCTGTCCCAGATGGAGAAGCTGCCCTTCTCCGGCCCCTACTGCCACAACGACATCGACATGCTGGTGGTGGGAATGCACGGCGGCAGCAACAACGAATATATCGGCAGTCTGGGGGGCTGTACCGATGAGGAGTACCGCACCCACTTCTCCCTGTGGGTGATGATGAATTCCCCCCTGATGATCGGCTGTGACATCCGCAAGATGAGCGAATTCACCCGGGAGACCCTGACCAACCCGGAGCTGATCGCCATCAACCGGGATCCCGAGTGCCGCGGGCCCTATGTGGTGGGAGACCCTCAGGACCCCAGCCGCCCCTTTGCCCTGGTAAAGGCCATGGGAGACGGCTCCCTGGCCATCGGCATGTTCAACCTGGGAGACCGGAAGAGTGAAATGTCCCTGCAGTTTTGGGATCTGGGCATCCCCGCTGCGGCAGGGAAGGGCCTGCGGATGAAGAACTGCTGGACCAATGAGGACGAGGGCGTGTTCGCCGAGCGGTATGCCGTGCAGATTGAGCCTCACGCCTGCAAAGTGTTCCGGGCAGAGCTGACGGACGTAAGGTAATGGCAAATTTTCAGACCTGCCGCCAGTGCGGCGGGAAGCTGACCGGGGATGACATTGCCATTTACCGGAAGCTGGTGGATCGGGGCGCGGAGGAATTTCTGTGCATGACCTGCCTGGCGGAGTTTTTCAAGGTTCCCCGGGAGGAGATCGAAAAGCGCGTCCGGTACTATCGGGAGTCTGGGCAGTGCACCTTGTTTCAATAGCCGGAAAAATAGAAAAACGGGCGGCCCTTTGGCCGTCCGTTTTGCGCTTCAAGCAGTTTACATAATTTTTATTTATTTGCGGGGCGTGTCGCTGTGCTCTAAGTGCTCCTCTACCCGGTAGCGGGGGCGGGCCTTCACCTCGCTGTAGATTTTGCCGATATAGGTGCCCACAACGCCCAGGCAGAGCATTTGCAAGCCGCCCAGCAGCCAGATGGAGCACACAATGGCGGTCCAGCCCGCCACAGTCACTCCCATGAAATGGGAGATCAGGGCGTACAGCAGGCCGAACACGCTGAGAACGGAAATGAGAATGCCCAGGTTGGAAATGAGCTTCAAGGGCTTTACGCTGAAGCTGGTAACGCCGTCGATGGCCAGGGCGATCATCTTTTTCAGGGGATATTTGGACTCCCCCGCAAACCGCTCGTGGCGGTCGTAATACACATAGTCGCTGCGGTATCCGATGAGGGGCACCATGCCCCGCAGGAACAGGTTGACCTCTTTGTATTCGGAAAGGCCCTCCAGGGCCCGGCGGCTCATGAGGCGGTAATCGGCGTGGTTGAAAACAACGTCCACTCCCAGCAGCTTCAGGAGCTTATAATACCCCTCGGCGGTGGTGCGCTTGAACCAGGTGTCGGTGTCCCTGTGGTTTCGCACGCCGTAGACCACATCGCAGCCCTCCAGGTATTTCTGAACGAACTGATCCAGCACGTCCGTGTCATCCTGCAGGTCGGCGTCCAGACTGATGGCGCAGTCGCATTTGTCCATGGCGGTCATCAGCCCACAGAGGAGGGCGTTCTGATGGCCCCGATTGTGGGCCAGCTTCACACCCTCCACCCGTGGATTTTCCTCATGGAGGCCGGAGATGATCTCCCAGGTTTTGTCCTTGCTGCCGTCGTCCACCAGCAGCATCCGGCTCTTTTCATCGGCAAGGCCGGCGGCCTCCATGGACCGCAGCTTCTCCGTCAGGCGCTTCACGGTTTCCGGCAGAACCTCCTGCTCGTTGTAGCAGGGGATCACAAAATAAACAGTGGGCTTCATAAGTTTTCTCCTTTTTCAGTTCCTTTTTCTCGTTCTTCCCCTTCGGGCTTCGGGGGGTTGCCGCCGGGAATATTTTCGTTGGGAGCGCCCTCGCCGGGGATACCTTCGTCTTCTTCGTCCTCCCAGAAGTCCACCAGCGGCGGGGCTTCAGCTGGGACGTTCTCCGCGCTTTGGGGCTTCTCCGGGGGAACCATGGGCAGGCGGCGATCCACCGGCCTCAGGGCCCCGGGGCGGCGGAAGGAGACCTTGCGGGATTTCTCATACTCCGACAGGCTCCCTCTGCGGAACAGATTGGGAGGCCGACGGTTCGCTTCCGGGGACTTCATCCGGCGGATCAGCGCCAGATAAACGATGAGCAGCGCCAGGGAGGCCGCGGAGATCAGAATGCCTGCCAGCAGGCCGGGGGTGTGATAGGTGAATTCCACCACCACCTTTTCTCCCTGGGGGATAATAACGGCCATAAAGCCCACGTTGGTTCGGATGATGCTGTCCACAGGCTCTCCGTTGACGCTGGCCGACCAGCCCGGCTCATAGGGTACGCTGAAAAACAGCAGCTGCTCTTTGTCAGAATTCACCTCCGCCAGGAATCCGGTATTGGTGTAGGCAAAGCTGCTGCAGCTGGTGGCGGCCCGGTCCTGGCAGTCCTGTAGGTAGCCCTCCTGGGTGAACTGGCGCTCTTTGATGGGAAGGAACTGAAGATACCGGGCGTACTGCTGCACGTCCGCGTCCTCCAGGACCACGGCCCGGAGCATGGCCCGCTCCCGGTCAGCTTCGCTCATGGCGTTGTACTCGCTGCGGGTGATATAGTAGTCGTAGGAAAAGCCCATGGGCACATAGTACTGGTTTTCCCAAATGTCGAAGCCGTTGGCGTTGCCGTAGTAAGCCCAGCCAGGCATGGCGGGATTGGAGGAATCTTCTCCCGCAAAATGCTTTCCGTCATGGTCATTGTCGAAAAGCCAGTGTACCGAGGTCAGCCCACGCAGGGCATAGTGGGTGGTATCCGGACGGGAGGCCACGTCCCGGGTGACGCCGATGGATTCGTAAAATTCCATCACAGAGCCGGGCACAATGCTGTGGAAGGCCTGGATGGAGGGAATCTGCCAGAACATGGCGGAATTGTCCAGAGACTCGTAAAAGTCGGACCGGCTTTCCTGCAAATCGGGGAGATCCACATTTTTGCCGCCGTTGAGGGCGTAGGGAATGATGTGGTCGTAGGTGTAGTCGGACTGGGTTTTGCCCAAGGCGATGAAGAAGATGGCGTAAAACACGGAGATCAGCGAAAGGGAGATCTTCAGGCCCCGAAAGAAGCGCTTCCGGTTTGCCCGGCAGAAGGAGAAGACGTAGACCAGCGCCGCCAGAGAAACGGCGGCAATGGCCACATAGCCCCAGAACCGGGTGGGATACTGCTCCAGGCCGAAGGACCAGACCTTTTCTCCCTCCACCGTTTCCGCCTTTGGCATCAGGCCGATGACGGCTGCAATGGCCAGGGTGATGGCCAGAGTCCAGGTGATGGAGCGCTTCCAGTTCACCCGCCGCTCTTCCAGGGCCAGAATGGTGGCCAGGGACATCATCAGGGTGAGCATATAGTACCAGCGGGCGTAGTAGGCGCTGTTGAGCATCTGGAAAGCGGAGTTCAGGAAGGGAACCAGCGCCATGGCGAACAGGATCCAGAGCAGCTTTTTCAGCCAGTGCTTCCGCCGCAGCTGGAGCCAGCCGATCACGCCGGTCATGCTGAACAGGGGCAGCCAGGCGCCCAGGGAGGCCCATTTTGACTCGGAATCCGGCGTGAAATTGGGCCGGGCGGGAAGATCGGGCGGGAAGAAGAAGCACTCCAGGATGTGGAGATACCGCTGATTTTTGTTATAAATCACCGCGTTCCAGCCGTTAATCAGGTTGTTGATTCGGGTATTCTGGGTCACCGCCAGCACAGAGGGAACTAGCAGCACACAGGCCAGGCCCACGCCCAGCACGGCTTCCAGCGCCAGCAGCAGGAAGTCCCGCAGGGAGATCCGCCAGCTGCCGCAGATAAGCCGCAGGAAAAAGTAGATGAGGGTGAAAGTGACCTGCCCCACAAAGAAATAGTAGTTGACGAAGCAGCAGGCGAACACGGCCAGGGCAAACAGGCCCCTGCGGCGGGTCTCCATATATTCATCCAGGGCTGCCAGCAGCAGGGGGAAGAAAATGATGGCCTCGTGAAAATGGTTGAAGAAGATATTGTAAATGGAGAAACCGGAAAAGGCGTAAAGCACCGCGCCGATGAGGGCGGAATCTTCCGTTTTGGTGTAGCGCCGCAGATAGATGAAGCCCGTGAGGGTGGCGCAGGAGAATTTCAGGATAAACAGGGGCCCCATCAGGAATTGGACCCACTCCGACGGGAAGGGCAGCGTCAGCCAGAAAAAGGGGCTGCCCAGCAGATAGAAGGAGTAGGAGCCGATAAAGTTGACGCCCAGATCCGTCTGGTAGTTCCAGCCCCAGCTGCCGGAGCGGATGGCGTCGTGGGCCAGCCGGTAAAAGGGAACCTGCTGCACATTGAAGTCCCCGTAAAACAGAAAACGGCCGCCGTCCACCGCCAGAAAAGGTACAAAGATCAGGGTGGAAAGGAACATGCCCAGAAAGAAGGCCTTGAGGAAGTAATTGTCCCTCCAGCCGGTAGCTTTTCGTTTGAGTTCGCCCATACTGCGCCTCCGTGCGGTTTTCGTTAATAAGCATTAGACCAAAAATTTGATGACGGCGGAAGAAACTCGGTGCTTTTGCGAAGCAAAAGAGAGGTCGAGAGACCTCAGAGTTTCTTCCTAGTGATTGCTTGCAATCACTTATTATAGCATATTGTTCCCAGCTTTTCAAATATTTCCCACAGGGTCGTGGATTTTCCCGGTGGGTCGGTTGAATTCTCCCGGCCGGGGTGGTAAAATAGGAAACAAGATCGGGGAAATCGAAACTGGGGAGAAACGCTCATGTATCACTTTTTTGCCATGCTGTCCCGCATGAAATATATCAACCGCTGGGGGCTGATGCGCAATACCCGCAGCGAGAACATCTGTGAGCACAGCCTGGAAACGGCCCTGGTGGCCCATGCGCTGGCCACTCTGGGCAACGAGAAATTCGGCAGGCATTACGATCCTGAGCGGGCGGCCATGCTGGCAGTGCTTCACGACGCCTCGGAGATCATCACCGGCGACATGCCCACCCCGGTGAAATACCATTCCGAGGAGATCCGCAGGGCATATGGCGAGGTGGAAACCATGGCGGTGGAGCATCTGGTAAAGATGCTGCCCCAGGAGCTGCGCCCCATTTACTGGGAGCTGATGACCATGTCGGGCCCGGAGGACCAGGAGCTGCGGCCCATCGTCAAGGCGGCGGACAACATTTCCGCCGTGATCAAGTGCGTGGAGGAGCGCCAGTCGGGCAATCACGACTTTCACAAGGCGGAGCAGACTATCCTGAAAACCATCGCTGATATGCACCTGCCCGAGGCGGATTATTTCATTCAGGAATTTCTGCCCTCCTACGGCCTGACCATCGAGGAGCAGGACTATACCCGGGAGGCGGGATTAAAGTTCTCTGAATCCTCTCAGATGGTCTTTTCCAAAGTGCTGGGGAGCTCTGAATCAAAAGGAAAAATGAGGAAACAAAATTGAAAATCAGCAGCATTGAGATAGAAGGAAAGGCCGTGCTGGCCCCCATGGCGGGGGTGACGGACGCCGCTTACCGCCAGGTGTGCCGGGAATTGGGCGCAGCCTGTACCACCACGGAGATGGTTAGCGCCAACGCTGTAAAGTTCAAGGACAAAAAGACCGCCGCTCTGGCGGATATGCGCCATGATCGCCGTCCAGTGTTTCTCCAGCTTTTCGGAGACGACCCGGCGGTGATGGCCCTAGCCGCAGAACGCCTGATGGCCTTGGGGCCTGACGGGATTGACCTGAATATGGGATGCCCTGTGCCGAAAATTGCGGGCAACGGCGCCGGCAGCGCCCTGATGAAAACGCCGGAAAGATGCGCGGAGATCGTGGCCGCCGTCAAGAACCGGGCGCCCGTGCCGGTCACAGTGAAAATCCGTTCCGGCTGGGATCTGGAGCATGTCAACGCCGTGGAGGTGGCAAAGCTCTGCGAACAGGCGGGGGCGGACGCCATCACCGTCCATGGCCGCACAAAAGAGCAGATGTACCATGGAAAAGCGGATTGGGAAATCATCCGCCAGGTGAAGGAAGCGGTCAATATTCCGGTGATCGGCAACGGCGATGTAACAGGAGCGCAGTCCGCCTGCAAAATGCTGGAGGAGACCGGCTGCGACCTGGTGATGGTGGGCCGGGGCGCTTTGGGGAACCCCTGGGTGTTCCGGGAGATCAACGCCTACCTTACGGAATCCTGCCGCATTCTGCCGCCGCCGGGCGTGGCCCAGCGGATCGTCACCATCCGGAAGCACATCGGCCTGCTCTGCGAATACAAGGGCGAGGCCCGGGGAATGCGGGAGGCAAGAAAGCATGTGGGCTGGTATGTCCACGGCCTTCGGGGAGCGGCGGAGCTGCGCCGCAGAGCGGGAGAGCTCTCCACTCTCCGGGATTTGGACATGCTGCTGAAGGACTTGTATGAAGTGAACGCCGGGGAGGGAGCCTGACATGATAAGGCAGATTACGGATTCCGCTGAAAAGAAAGAAATCTCCCGTGGGATTCTGGAGGCTCTGCCGGACTGGTTCCAGCTGGAGGAGGGCCGGAAGGCCTATGTTGCGGAAAGCGCAGCGCAGCCCTTCTTCGCCGCCTTGGAGGACGGCGAACCAGTGGGCTTCCTCTGCCTGAAGGAGACGGGAAAGGCTACGGTGGAACTGGCCGTGATGGGCGTCCTGCGGGAATACCATCGGCAGGGCGTGGGAAGGCGGCTGGTGGCTGCCGCCCGGGACTGGGCGGCGGCCCAGGGCTATTCCTTTTTCCAGGTCAAGACCGTGCGGATGGGCATGTACGAAGACTACGACGTCACCAATCGCTTTTATCTGGCCATGGGTTTTCAGGAGTTCGAGGTGTTTCCCACCCTGTGGGACGAACAGAATCCCTGCCAGGTCTACGTGATGGCATTGCGCTGAGGAGATCATGATGGAAATCAGAAGACTGCGGGAATATCCGGAGATGAAGGGCCAGGCGGCCCGGTGGTTCCACGAGAAATGGGGCATTCCCCTGGCGGCCTACGAGGAGAGCATGGCGGACTGCCTGAAGGGGGCCGGCGCCGTGCCTCAGTGGTATCTGGCGGTGGAAGAGGGGGCCGTTATCGGCGGAATGGGAGTCATTGAAAACGACTTCCACGACCGCAAGGATCTGGCGCCAAACGTCTGCGCCGTGTATGTGGAGAAATCCCACCGGGGCAGGGGCGTGGCTGGGGCGCTGCTGGAGTTTGTCTGCGCGGATATGGCAGGCCTGGGGGTGGACACACTCTATCTTGTCACGGACCACAGGGGCTTTTACGAGCGCTGCGGCTGGGAATTCTACTGCACGGCTCAAGGTGATGGCGAACCGGAGCCCACAAGGCTTTATATTCACAGGCAAGGAGAAAAGGTATGAAATTACTTGTTTTGGACGGCAACAGCATTCTGAACCGGGCCTTTTACGGCATCAAGCTGCTGACCACAAAATCCGGAGACTACACCAACGGCATTTACGGGTTTTTGACCATGCTCCGGCGGATTTTGGATGAGACGGAGCCGGACGCGGTGGCGGTGGCCTTCGATATGCGGGCTCCCACCTTCCGGCACAAGCAGTATGCCGGATACAAGGCCAACCGGAAGGGGATGCCGGAGGAGCTGGCCCAGCAGCTGCCGGTGCTCAAGGAGCTGCTGGCAGACCTGGGCTATCACATTGTCACCTGCGAGGGCTGGGAGGCCGACGACATTCTGGGCACGCTGGCCGCCGCCTGTGAGCAGACAGGGAACACCTGCCTGATTGCCACCGGCGACCGGGACAGCCTGCAGCTGGTCTCCGCCGCTACCACGGTGCGGCTGGCTACCACCAAATTCGGACAGCCCCAGGTGACCCTTTACGATGAGGCAAAGCTCAAAGAGGAATACGGGGTATCCCCCGCCCAGATGATCGATCTCAAAGCCATTCAGGGGGACTCCTCCGACTGTATTCCTGGTGTGGCGGGCATCGGCCCCAAGGGAGCCGGGGAACTGATCCAAAAATACGGCAGCGTCCGGTATATCTACGATCATCTGGCGGAGCTGGACATAAAGCCCGGCGTCCGGGACAAGCTGGAAAAGTCCCGGGATAACGCGTTTTTGAGCTACGACCTGGGAACCATCCGGCGGAACGCACCCATTGAAACAGACGTTCCCAGCTATGGAATACAGCCCGGCAGCCCGCAGAAGGCGGCGGCGCTCATGGTGAAGCTGGAGCTTTTCTCCCTGCTGGAAAAGTTCGGACTGGACGGTGTTTCCCTGCCTGGGCCGGACGCCGCCCCGGCGGAAAAGCCGGAGGTGGTGGAGCTGGCTGACGGCGCTGTGCTGCTGCCCCAGCTGGAGGACGCGGGGAGGGCCTGCTTCTATCCGGAATACGACGGGGAGAAGGGCCTTGTCAGCCTGATCTTTTCTTTGGACGGCAAGCTCCAGAGAGTTCCTGCGGACGACGCCTTTTTACAGGCGCTGTTCAAAAACCGGCTCATTGAAAAATACACCTGTGATATAAAGCGGCTTCACCGGAAAGCCCTGTGCCTGGGCTGCCGGGTGGAAAATGTGAAAATGGACACCACTTTGGCCGGGTATCTGCTGAACCCCTCCGCCTCCGGTTATGACGTGTCGCGCCTTGCCGCGGAATACGGCGTAGCCCCCATAGAGTTTGAGGACCCTGCCCTGGCCGCCGCCGGAGCCCTGCCCGGCCTCTGTGAGGCGCTGGCAAAGGCCATCGACGGAAACCGGCAGCGGGAACTGCTGGAAAACATTGAGATTCCCTTGGCCTATGTGCTGGCTCAGATGGAGCATGTGGGTTTCTTTGTGGACAGAAGCAGCATTGAGACCTATGGCCGGGAGATGGAACAGCAGGTCAATGAGCTGCATGATTCCATCATCCGGCAGGTGGGCTACGATTTCAACATCAATTCGCCCAAGCAGCTGGGAGACGCCCTGTTTGAAAAGCTGGGGCTTCCCCACGGGAAAAAGACAAAAAGCGGCTGGTCCACCAACGCGGATGTGCTGGAGGAGCTGCGGACCCTCCACCCGGTGGTGGACGAGGTGCTGCGCTACCGGACAGTGGCAAAGCTGAAATCCACTTACTGCGATGGGCTGCTGAAGGTGATCGGTGAGGACGGGCGGATCCATTCCAGCTTTAATCAGACCGAGACCCGCACCGGGCGCATTTCCAGCACCGAGCCCAATTTGCAGAATATTCCGGTGCGCACCCCCATTGGCCGGGAGCTGCGGAAATTCTTTGCGGCGGAATCCGGCGTGCTGGTGGATGCGGACTACTCCCAGATCGAGCTGCGGGTGCTGGCCCACGTGGCGGACGACAGCGCCATGCGGGAGGACTTCCTGGAGGGACGGGACATTCACCGCTCCACGGCGGCCAGGGTGTTCGGTATGCCCCAGGACATGGTGACAAGCGAGATGCGCAGCCGGGCAAAAGCGGTGAATTTCGGCATCGTTTACGGCATTGGCGCATTTTCCCTGAGTAAGGACATCGGCGTTTCCCAATGGGAAGCGAAGGAGTATATCGAGGAATATCTGAAGAATTATTCCGGCGTAGACGCCTATATGAAGCGGGTGGCCGAAGAGGCCAGGGAGCGGGGCTACGCGGAAACCATGTTTGGCCGCCGCAGGTATCTTCCCGAGCTGAAAAGCAGCAATTTCAATATGCGGGCCTTTGGGGAACGGGTGGCGAGGAATATGCCCATCCAGGGAGCCGCGGCGGACATCATCAAAATCGCCATGATCCGGGTGAGCTCCCGGCTGGAACGGGAAGGCCTGCGGGCAAGGCTGATCCTTCAGGTCCACGATGAGCTGATCGTGGAGTGCCCGGAGGAGGAAGCGGAGCAGGTGCGGCAGCTGCTAACCGAGGAAATGGAGCACGCGGTGGAGCTTTCCGTGCCCATGGTGGCCGACGCTCATTGGGGGAAGACCTGGTATGACGCCAAAGAATGAGCGCTTTTTTTCCTGCCCCTTGTGCGGCGGGGAACTGCGGGACCGGGGCAAGGCTCTGGTGTGTCAGAATGGCCACAGCTTCGATGTGGCAAAACAGGGTTATGTAAACCTGTTGTCCCCGAACCAGACGCATTCCAAGCTGCCGGGAGACACCCGGGATATGGTGGATAGCCGGCGGCGTTTCCTGGAAGGGGGATACTATGCCGTCTTTCGGGAAGCCCTGTGCAGCTTAGCGTGGGAATATGGGGGAAACAGCCCCTGTGTTGTGGACGCGGGCTGCGGTGAGGGCTACTATACCGGGGCTTTGGCGGAAGCGCTGCCGGGAGCAGCGGTGTTCGGCCTGGACATTTCCAAGGCGGCGGTGAAGGCGGCAGCGGGGAAGTACAAGCAGGTCCGTTTTGGGGTGGCCAGCAGTTTTTCTCTGCCCTTCGCCAACCGGTTCTGCGACCTTCTGGTGGACGTCTTTTCCCCTCTGGCGGCGGAGGAATTCGCCCGGGTGCTAAAGCCCGGCGGCAGCTTTCTCTATGCTGTGCCGGGGGAGCGCCATCTGTTCGGGATGAAGGAGATCCTGTATGAGCGGCCCTATGAAAATCAGCGGAAGGACACGGAATACCCTGGCTTTTCCTTTTTGGAGCGCCGGGAGGTGCGGGATGTGATTTACATTCCCGATGGGGAAACGGCTATGGACCTGTTCACTATGACGCCCTATTACTGGAAGACGGGGGTGGACGGGGGCAGGCGGCTGCGGGAAGCAAAGGGCTTTTCCACAGAGATCGCCTTTGATTTCCTGGTTTATCGGCGGGATGCGTGACGGGGCTTTTTGCGGGACGAAAGCGGAATGGGGTTAGCGTATGAAAGGGAAAAAATTATGTGGGCTCCTGGGTGGGATCGCGGCTTTGGCAGCCGTCTGCATTCTGGCGGCGTTTCTCTTTCCCGAAAAAATGGAATCCGCCCGGATCATTACGGCGTCGGACCTTCACTATCTGTCTCCCAGGCTGAATGACGGCGGGGAGGCCTTTGCGCAGATGATGGAAAACTCCGATGGGAAGATGACGCCCTACTGCGATGAGATCGTTTCCGCCTTTGTAGATCAGGTGATCCGGCAGAAGCCCGATGTGCTGATTTTAAGCGGCGACCTCACCTTTAACGGGGAGAGGGCCAGCCATGAGGATCTGGCGGAGAAGCTGGAGAAAATTCGCAGCAGCGGCGTTCCGGTGCTGGTGATCCCGGGAAATCACGACCTGGAAAACGAGAATGCTTTCCGCTATTCTGGGGCGGAATATGAGCGGGTGGACAGCGTCAGCGCTGAGGAATTCCATGAGCTGTACGGGAAATTTGGATACGAGCAGGCGGAAAGCGTGGAGCCCTGGTCCTCCAGCTATCTGTACCGGGTCAACGACGACCTGTATATTCTCATGCTGGACACCAATTCCCTGGGAGAGAACTTCGTGCCGCGAATGTCCTACGACTGGATCGAGGAACAGCTGAAAACGGTGAAGGAAAACCGGGCGAGGGTCATCACGGTAAGTCATCAGAACCTGTTCCGGCACAATGAAAATAATTTCTTCGGCTACCAGCTTTACAATGTGGAGCCTTTGGTGGAGCTGTACCGCAGCTACGGCGTGAAATGCAATCTCAGCGGCCACATTCATATGCAGCATGTCAGGAAGGAGAGCGGGATCACGGAGGTCACCACCTCCTCTCTGCTGGTGTCTCCCATTCAGTACGGGACCATCCGCTTTGACGGGAGCATTACTTACGGGACACAGCAGGTAGACGTGTCCGGCTGGGCGGAGCAGAATGGGGTGGAGGGTCCGGAATATGCGGACTTTTCCGCCTTTTCCCATCAGTTTTTCAAGGAGTACAGCACCAGCCGGCTCCAGCTGGAGGGTGATTTCTCCCAGGAGGAAAAGCGGCAGATGATCGACACCTTCGGCAATCTCAATGCAGCATACTTTTCCGGAAGCGTCTTTGACAGCCAAACGGAGCAGGAAGGCATCGCCCTTTGGAAAAGGTACGATGGCCACTGGAGCGCTTATATTGAGACCATGGCCAAGGAGACGCAGCGAGACTTTCAGCATGTCAGGATCCGCTGAGGCCCTGAGATTCACAGAAATTCCCAAAAGCGAAGATTCCAATGAAAATGACCAATGAAAGGAGACAACACGATGAGCATTGACAAGGATGTTTTGCTGGCGATTCTGGACGCCTATCCCTATGAGGTGGTTTATGTGGACCGTTCCCACACGGTGCGCTATCTCAATAAGGCGGCGCGCACCCGCTACGGCGATGTCCTAAAGGTGGGCGGCAGCATTTTCAGCTGCCACAATGAGCGCGCCAGGAAGAAGATCGAGGAGCTTCTGGCCCGGGCGGACGCCGGGGAGGAGGGGGAGCTTTTTGAGGCGCTGAACCACACCACAGGGGAGCGGGAATTTTTTGTCCCTGTGCGCGGCGGGAACGGTACGGTCATCGGCTACTTTGAGCGCCATGAAATGCACTGGTCGCCGGAGCATCCGGAGGAGCCGGTGATCATTCCTCCGGTTTGAGAATATGGACAACCCTTCCAAGGCAGTTGACAGGCAGGCCTGTCTCCTGTATAATCTTCTCAGCTTCCATCAGGAGGTTTCGTCATGATAATTTGCATCTTTCGTATAAGGTAACAAAAGGTATTACAGAGAAAGGCTGAGAATTCAGCTCTCTTTGTCGTACCTTTTTCGTTTGATTACCATGCGAAAGGTGTGTTTTTTATGCCCAAAAATAGATTTCACGGGGCGGGTGCGCCCCTTTCCGTGTCCCAAAATTTTCTGACCTCCGGCTATACCATCCGGCGCCCGCCGTAAATGCTGCCCTGCTGGAGCTCTGCCCGAAAGCGCGGCCCGATCTTCCCATGGAGCAGCGGGAAGTGTTCCGGAATTTTCTACAGGCCGCAAAACGAAAGGGCCTTGGTTCTCTTTTGACAAAACGGCAGATCGCTGCCGCCCTGTACGGCGGACGGCAACATGCTGTATGTCCAGTGGCTTTGCCTTTTTCGATGCTGGCAGACCATGGGGCCGAAAAGGAGGCTTGACAAAGGGACTGATTCGCGTTATACTTAGTTCACATTATAAACAAATTGACGTCAGGAGGAAGGCATGGCAAAGAATGATCTGCCGGAGCGGCTTCTCAATGGGTGGGTGCGGCTCAACGGATTATTAAAAGATTCTGCAATGACCCGGGGCATGACCTATAACGAGGCCATTATCATGCGTCTGGCCCTTCATCAGTACCGCGCCGATGGGGTCGGGCGGGTCTCCGTCCAGCGTGTTCTGGCGGAAACCAATATGATGAAAAGCCTGGTGAGCCGGACCGTAAACGCCCTGTGCGCCCAGGGATTTCTGGTAAAAGAGAAAAGCGGGGAGGACCGCCGCATTCTCTTTGTGCGGCCGATACCGGAAAAGCTTCCGGATTTTCTCCGCGTCCACCGCCAATCCCTGAAAAGCGCCAATGAAATTATCGGGATCATTGGGGAAGAGGACGCCGAGGCCTTTATCCGCTGCTGCGAAAAGCTGTCGGCGGCCCATCTCTCATTCCAATCAAAGCCGGAGGGAAAATAGCATGAAAATCCGTATCATCACCGATTCCGCATCTGACATTCTGCCCTCTTACCGGGAGGACGTAACGGTACTGCCCCTGACAGTTTCTTTCGGGGAGAAGCAGTATCTGGACGGCGTCAATTTGTCCCACCGGGAATTTTATGAGAAGCTGATCGAGGGAGACGAGCTTCCTGTTACCAGCCAGATCAATCCCTCCCAATTTGAGGAGGCCTTCCGCCGGGCGGTGGACGCCGGAGAAGCCGTTGTGGCGGTCACATTGTCCTCCAAACTTTCCGGGACGTATCAGAGCGCCGTGATCGCCGCTCAGAGCTTTCCGGGGAAGGTGTGGGTCGTGGACAGCGAAAACGCCGCGCTGGGAGAGGCGATTCTGGTCAAGAGGGGTGTTCAGCTGATGGAGAAGGGGCTGGACGCGCCGGCGATTGCCGAGGGGCTGGATCGGGAGAAAAGGGACATTCGGCTGATCGCCCTGCTGGATACGCTGGAATATCTGAGGCGGGGCGGACGGCTCTCCACTTCGGCGGCCTTTGTGGGAGGACTTCTTTCCATAAAGCCGGTCATCACCCTCCGGGAGGGAGAGGTCAGAGTGCTGGGAAAGGCAAGAGGCTCCCGCAACGGGAATAATCTGTTGATGGAGGAGATCCAGAAGACCAACGGGATCGATTTTCAGCGGCCCTTCCTGCTGGCCTATACCGGCCTGAGCGATGACCTGCTCCAAAAGTATATCTCCGACAGCCGCCAGTTTTGGGTCGGACAGACCTCGGAGCTTCCCGTCACAACCATTGGAGGGACCATTGGCACCCATGTGGGCCCCAGAGCCGTGGCGGTGGCCTTTTTCCAGAGGTCCGGGAAGGAAGAAGGATAGATCGGCGGCGGGAGTGATAAATCGACTCTCACGAATGCACACTTCATATTTTTTTGCGTGGTTCTTCTCCTGTGACATATCTCCGGCCTGTTTCCCGCTGCGCTTGCGGCGGGGGCAAACAAAATTATCAAAAGACTTGACAGCGTCGAGGCAAAATGATAAACTATGAAAAGTCACTGGAGAGACTTAGGGGTATAGCTCAGCTGGTAGAGCAGCGGTCTCCAAAACCGCGTGCCGAGGGTTCGAATCCTTCTGCCCCTGCCAAAGACGTTGCCTGACGGCAAGTCTGACATGGCCCGGAATTCCTTGGAATTCCGGGCTTTTCTCGTGTTTTGGGGTGGTGGAATACGGTCTGTAGAGCCGCTATCTATGGCGTGTATTTTGCGTTTTTTTCGCATCCGGTGTCATCCGTTTCTAACCTTTCCGTCTGGCACATCATCAATAAATCATCAAAACTCCGGGGTGCTTTCCCTTCTCGCACTGGCTCTGGCTAAAAATTGAACTCGTCCGTGATTCCTTGTAGGCGTGTCGTGTCTTTCTTGACGTAGTACATCTCAGTGATTTGTGAGGTGCTGTGGCCTAGGAGATCGGCCACCTGCCGGGGAGAGAGTGCCATAAGCTTACCGTCGGGCTGTCTTATACCGTTCACTAGTGAGCTACCGAATGTGTGCCTGAGTGAATGCAGGCCCTTCTGTTCTATCCCTGCTGCCTTGAGAATCCTGTAGTACCGCTTGCGGAAGTTCACCGGGCGGGTGTAGTCGCCCTTCTCGTCGCTCACGAGGGGCGTATTTGGCCCGAAATCGCGCTCCTGGCGTAGTTCCTTTACCGCTGTCACAGCGGCCCCATTCAGGGGCACACGGCGCTTGCTGGTGGCTGTTTTCGTCTTACCCACCTTGACCTCTCTGCCCGGTATGTACTCCGTTCCCTTTCGCCTGCACACCTCTTTCACGTTCTGGCGCACTTCCAGGTACTTGTCCTCCAGATTGATGTCGCTGTTGAGCAAACCCAACAGTTCCCCTGTGCGTAAACCGGTGTTCAGCATGAGAATGTAGGCCGCTGGCTGTTGGTACTTGGGTGTGCCGTTACTGAATTTGCTAAATGCCTCTGCTTTGAACTTCTCAACTTCTTCTGGCGTGAAAACTGTGACGGCTTCCTGCGTAGGCAAGTCCTCTTTGTTCTGCGCAGCCATGAAATTCGACTTTTTTATCATGGGGACACTATTCATAGGGTTCCTTGCTAGGATTTCCTGCTGGGTTAGGTAGCGGAAGTACTCATTGAGGACAATATAGACTTTTTTCACGGTGGTGTAAGCGTACCCCTCACCCATCCAGTGATTCAGCACTTCCTTGATGTCTGCGGCAGTGATGTCACCGACCACCTTCTCACCGAGCAGAGGAAAAATCTGGTGCTCCACGGTGCATTCACAGCGGTCGTAGGTAGTGCGCTCCACCGAGGGAAACTTGAATACTTGGAGCCAGTGGGTCATGCTCTCTTTCAAGGTCTTGTGGGATTCATCTGACTCCTGCAAGGCATCGTTAAATGCCACAACGTAGTCGGTCATCTTCTTCGTGACTTCAGCTTTAGTAGTGCCTGAGAAACTTTTTCGCTTACGTTCTCCTTTCTCATCCAAGTACCAGACGGTGCCGCCCCAGCGGTCGTCTGTACGCTTAAAAGCTTTTCCATTTGTGAGCAGTTTCTTTTGTGCCATGTTTGTCAGCCTCCTTTCTCAGCACACCACAATACCACACCTCACCGCGAAAGTCCACTGACATTTTTCTTACTTTTTGCGTTATGATTTCAGAATTTCTAAAGGCCGTATTCTTTGTTTTGCGGCGCAAATTTTGAACGCACTATGATGTCCCTCTACTCCCCTTTAGGGGCAGGGGGAGAGCCGGGTTTCCCGGCTCCTGCGTCCGGCGTATAGCCGGATGCTATGCTTGCCCTGCCCTATGGCAGGAATCTGCTGTGTAGGCGTTTTGCAAAATGTATTCAATCGGCGTTGCCGGGTGAAGCTAACGCTGGGTTTATCCTGCTTAAAGATAATCCACTTTTTCAGCGGGGCAATTTGCCGAAACTGCTGCTTACCTTGTTCGAGATCAAGTTCCCCGAAGGGGAACTTTGCGGAGGTTGTCCGTAGGACAACCTCCTGCGCACAGCGGCTCAAATTTGCCCTTTGACCTGCTCGGTGGTGTCCCGGCCCTACCGGCAAAACAAAACCGCTCACAGGGGCTGCTGTGGGCGATTCTGCGTGTTGTGTGCCTGGCTCTCGTTGTAAAAGTTCAGCGCAGACTGGATTGGGAGGATAGAAAATTTCAAATTCCCGTTCCATTTGGTACCGTCTTTGCGGAACACGAAAGTGTTTTCAGTTTCAATCAAGCCCTTGTTTTCAAGGCTGGAAACATACTTCTGTACCGTGTTCCGGCTCAGTCCAATCGCCTTGCCAATCGTCTTAAAGCTGGGATAACAGGTGTAACTTTTCCGATCTTCACAGCGGAGGAGGTAGGAATACACAGCGATCTCTCCTGCAGACAGTCCCAGTGAAAACAGACAGTTTGGGGTCTTGAAATAGTCCCGATCAGTGTTGAGCTTTGGATATTTCTGGAAGGCTATCCCGTACCTCCAGACACATTTTCTTCCACCCAAGCGATGAACTTCTCCTTGGGAACGACCAATCGATTCCCGATTTTGAGAGTGGGGAAGTCCTCTTGGTGGAGCAGTTCGTATGCGCTGGCAGGTGACACACCGAGCACCTCCCCGATCATTTTGGCGTTGAGGAAGAGAGGCAGTTCCTCATAATTCTTGTACTTGCTTTCGGTCCTTGCATCAATCCTTTCTTGAAAATTTTGAAAAGCCCTCTGTATATAAAGACACTCGGAGAGGATTTGTAAACCCCTAATGGTAAAAAAATTAAGGAGCCCGTCACCAGACGGAGCTCCTCAATTCTTTGTGAACCCTTTTCAGTTGCTTTGAAACCGCCATCTTGGACACGCCAAGAATTTCTCCAATGACTTCCATTGACAGTTCTTCTTCATAGCGCAAGCGGAGCAATTCCTGTTTCGGTTTCTCCAAACACGCCACGGCCTTCCGCAGATTTTCCAGTCGGAGGTTTCTTACTACGAGATCGTCCAGCGGGTGAAGCGGTGGATCCTTTTGGGACAGCACCGTTTCGAGATCACCTTTACTAAGGTGCCTTTCGTCCCGTTTGGCTTCTGCACGCTGCCGCTTTCGATCTTCTTTGAGAAATTCTGCGACCTCCTTTGGCACTGAAATCCATTCACCGTAGTAGAACGTTTCGGTCAAGCACTCTCCTTTCCGTTCTCGGAAAGGCACACTCACGCTGGCGGCACAGCTGCCAAATACTGTGGACGATCATGGATTTCCTGCATCCGGGGGACAGTCAGTTTGTCCGATGCGGCCCATGAAAGCCTGAGGTCACACACTGTGTGTCCCTCACCGGTAACTATGAGTTTCGGCTTTCGCCAATTTCATTTTAGCATAGACTGAACAAAAGGACAAGGGGCGGGTCTCTATCTTGACCGAAGGGTCGTTTCGCATCTGTCCGCATGATCGAACCAAATGTTGATTATGTCATGAAGAAAAAGCTGCCGTAAGGAATGATTCTGTTTTCCTGTCCTTAGGCTTTGCGGTATGCGGAAGGTGTTACGCCTGTTGCTTTTTTGAATACAGTCTGGAAGTATGCCTGACTGGAAAAGCATAAAAGATTGGCGATCTCACTGAGTGTGAGGTCGGAGTACCGCAGGAGGCGCTTTGCCTCCTGCACTTTTGTTTCCGTCAGGAAATCCCCAATGCTTTTCCCGGTTTCCGCCCGGAATTTTTTTGTGAGCCAGGTTCGGCTTTTTCCCACCACCCCGGCAATCTCGTCAATGCCCAAGTCGGCGCCTGTGTGGTTTTGAATGTACTGCATACACTGGGCGATTTCCGGCGAAATGTGTTTCGGCCGGCGGTTCTGTTCCACCCGCTGGGTAAAGTCTATCAGCATATTGTATTGCAGCAGCTTGACTGCTTCCACCGAAGAAGCACGCTCACACTCCTGTGTGTACAGGTCAATCAGACTGTAAGTTTCCTCAATATCCAGTCCCCCGCCAATAGCGCCGGTTTTTCCCACCACTGCAGTCCAGCCGATCAAAATATTCTTTGCCTGGCGCAGGGGAGCTTGCGCTACCTCTCCTTCATGGAAATTGCCGATTTTCCCCACCTGCGCCAGCAAGTCCTGCAGTTTTTTCGTCTGGCCCTCCCGCACGAGAGAAAGGACCATGTTTTCAAACTGGAAGGTCTCATGCTTCGCCTGTTCCTCCTTTGACATCATATCCTCCCGGCGGATCGCTTTTTCTTCCTTGGTTTCAGAAATACCCATCAGCTCCGTTGCCGACAGCTTCTCCCCGGTCAGGGTATAGAAGAGGTAGAGCAGCAGATTCATAAATTGATTGTAGGTATAGCGGGGGATTCCGGAAAGGAACCAGTAAAGCACCTGCCAGTCCCGGTTGCCGATCCCGTTTTTTCTGGAAAAGAGAGTTACCATGCTTTCTGTTACCGGTCGGTCAAACACGGGGCCAATCAGCAGAAAGCCGTCCTCGTTCTTCAGCCGCAAGAGACCATACATTCCCGCATCCTCCGTTGTAAAAAGACTCAGCTTCTCTTTGATTTCCCTTGCTTTCGGCAGGGCGCTGCGGGTGAAATCCAGAGGCCGGTCAAGGGAACTGTAGATTTCCATCACTTTCTGGTTGTCGCACAAAGCCATGGGCACATAATGGGCGGCATAAAACAGTTCGCAAAAAGTGTGTAAACTTTTCTTCATTTCGCACCTCCGGGTCGAATTTATAAAATTGTACCCGTTTTTGAAATACAGGTCAACCCCTGTTTGCTATGATAAGGGCAGAAATTGCGAGACCGTCTAATAAAAAGGGGGATTGACCTTGAAAGAAAAAAGGGCGCTGTTAAGTCATGGATTGTTTGAAAAGCCTTTCATGGACAGTAAAGCCACAACCTGTTCCGTAACCAGGAAGGAGCTGATCCTCGGTCATGTGGTGGGGCCGCTGGGGCTTATCATGCTTGTCAACACGATAGCTTCCCTGTTGGAAATTTTCATCATGAAGCAGATGTCGGTTGCAGTGGGAAGCGACGTGGCAAGCGAGGCCTATCGCGGGTTGGGTACTCTTTACTATTGGGCAGCACTGGGAACAAGATTGCTCGCCATGCCCATGGGTCTTGTCACCGGGTACTTGATGCAGCATACCAAGTCCCGGCAGGGCCGTATGCGTCCCTGGTACCTGATCTTCGGCTTTGTGGCGATCTTCACCGGTGTTCTGATGTTCTTAAAGCCGATCCCCAGCTCAGAAAACGGTTACTGGATCTATTTCTATCTCATCTATGTGGTCTATCATCTGCTGGGAACCTCTTTCTATTATCTCTTCAATACCAACATCGTTTCCCTGACCTCCCGTAACATGGTGGACCGGGAAAAGGTTGCCTACTCGAGAAAGCTGAGCTGGACGCTGATTTCCGGTACGCTCATTGGCATGGTCATCAACAGCGTGGTGCTGCCCTACGTCATTCAGCCGGACGAGACATTGAATTCTTTTTGGATCGTGATCTGCAGCTTGACGGTATTGGCGATCCCCCTGCTGCTCATCGAATACTACTACACCCGGGAACGGGTGGTGGAGGACGTGCAGGAAACCAACTCCAATGCCAATGATATTCCCATCAAAGAACAGTTTAAGGCGCTGTTTCACGACAAATGCTATGTTCTGCTGCTGATCACCGCTACCGTGGGCTCCATTGCCGATAATTTCCGGGGCACCAATGTGCAGTACAATTACGTTTCCTATGTGCTGGGCGGGATCCACGATCCGTCTTTGTTCATGGTTTACACCATTCTGACCGGTGTTCCGTTGGGGCTGGGCGCCATCGTGATCTATCCCATCACAAAGCGGTTCGGTATTCGCAACACGACCCTGGTTGGATACAGCATCGTGTTCGCTGCCAGCGTACTGGGGCTGATTTTTCCCACAAACGTGACCGTGGCTTATGTGGCCGGGTTCTTTAAGCAGGTGGGCTACATTCCTGCCTACTATATGCTGGGGGCATTGACGGTCTCCTGTTTTGACAGTGTGGAACACAGCTCCGGCTATCGTTTGGAGGGATTGCTGGCGGTAGGAATTGTCGGAACCTTGCAAAGCGTGCTGTATGCTCCTGTGGCCGGACTGTATGAAAAACTTCTCACCATGGTGGGGTTCAATGCCAACAGCACCGGCTCTCAGCCCGCTATGGCTCTTACCATACTGGGTGTGGCCTTTTACGGGGTGGAACTGGTATGCTCCGGGATCAATGTCTGTGTACTGCCCTTTATCGACCTGGAAAAAAGGCTGCCGAAGATCAATGCCGACCTTTTGGAGCGTAAGAAACAGGCGGTGTTGGCAAGGGGAGAAGAATGGATCGACCCCGAAGAACTGGAACGCCAAGAGAAAGAGCAGCAGGAGCAGGAACGGGAGGAAAACCGCCTTGCCGACCTGAGGGCAAAATGCGCCAAAAAGGGATTGGATTTTGAAGAGGAAAACCAAAAATATCTTGCTAAAGCTGCCAGGAAGCAAGCAAAGGCAGCGGCAAAGGCCGCAAAAAAGAAAGGTGGAGCCCAATGAAACAGAACATTTCCATTCACAAGGCGATCCCCAACACCGGGGCGCTGGACTTTTCCCATCTGCTGGATGCCCCAGCCGGTAAGCACGGATTGGTGGAGAGTCGGGACGGGCATCTTTATTTTGAGGACGGAGGACGTGCCAGATTTTTCGGATTCAATGTGGCGACACGCTCCAATACGCCGGATCATGCCACTGCGGATAAGCTGGCGGAGCGCTTTGCCTCTATGGGGGTAAATATCATTCGGCTCCATGCGGCAGACGCCCCTGTGGGAGAAGAACCCTGCAGCTGGACCAGCTGTAAAGAAGCCCCTCTGCTGAACCAGAAACAGGACGGCCCTCTTTTTAACGCAGAGGGATTAGACCGCTTCGATTATTTTGCAGCAAAGCTCAAGGAGAAGGGCATTTACCTGCACATTGATCTGCTGGTTGCACGGGGATTTGAAGAAGAGGACGATGTGGACGCACCTTTTCCCAGCTGTTGTAAACGCTATGCCATGTATAACGCAAAGCTCATAGAGCGGCAAAAGGAATACGCCAAGGAGCTTCTTACTCATGTGAACCCTTATACCGGCCTTTCCCTTGCGGACGATCCGGCAGTAGTAACGGTTCAGATCAACAATGAGGAATCCGCCATCAAGGGAACGGCGGACAACGCATATTACGCCGCCGAAGTGCAAAACCGCTTTAACCATTTTCTGCTGATGAAATACGGAAGCAGGGAAGAACTTGCCAAAGCATGGACCTACGAGGGGCAGTGCGCTTTGGAGGACGGCGAAGACCCGACCTTGGGCACGGTCAAAGAAGTTTCCGGCGACTTTTATCAGCCGGTATGCGAGCCCATGGGAGATTGGGAAAAGGTACCCCGCTATGCCGACTTTATGGAGTTCGGAATGCAAATCAACCGGCAGTTTTACAGCGATATGAAAAATTATCTACGCTCTCTCGGAGTGAGAGTTCCCATTGTCACAAGTAATCTTCTGGCCGGAGCGGCGGACGTATACGGGCATACCGGCGGCGACCTGATGGAAAACAACAGCTATTTCAACCACCCCATTCTGCCGCAGACTGCTCCGGACACCTACCTGGTGGCAGGCCCCACCGAGTACGTGAGTGTGAATCCCTTGACCGTTCAGACCGGTGTTGGCGCAATGGCCACCACATTGCTGAGCCTTGCCAGCGTGGCCATCGTGAACGGAAAACCCTTCCTGCTCAGCGAATGGAACGAGTACGGACTGCACCCCTTCCACTCCACGGCGCTTGTGCACACCGTGGCTTATGCCTGTCTCAATGATTGGGACGGCCTGATTCTCTACAATCACCACACCTCGGAAAATTGGGACGACCAGCCTGCCGATGAGATACGCAATGTGTTCGACACCTACAACGACCCGGCGGTGATCTGCCAATGGGGCTTTGCGGCAGAAGTGTTTTTGAAGGGCCTGATTTCTCCCGCAAAGCACCTGGTAGACGTGGTCTACACCAAAAACGATCTTGATACCCTGCCGAATTTTCACGCCATGCCCGACTGTTTCTTTCCTTACATCACGAGCCTTCGGAATGTGTTTATCGACCAGGGCGACAGTTACAGCGGCAGCGCAGACCTTGCAGTGACAGCCGGATTTACCAGCGGCGCTGATCTACGCAGCGCAAAACACGCCGTCTGCTACGCTTGGTCGCCATACAGAGACGCTTTTCGCAAGCATAAGGACGAAGCCTATTTGAAATCTGCGGTAAAAGGCACGCAGGAGATAGCCCCTGGCGTACATCTTGGAGAGAGTTCCCTAGTTTTTGACCAGATCAGCGAGGTGGCAGGCTCTGGCGATTATCGCCAGTTTGCTGCCTATATGGACAGCGCTATGAAATCTTGGGGAATTCTGGGCGAAAACACCGGCTTCATTGACGGCAAGCTGATTTCCGACACTGGTGAGATCTGCTTTGACCCCGACCATGCCCGTTTTGCAGTCCGTAACGAAAATTGCGGCTATTTCAGCGGCGCTCCCACAGAGGAAATTGTGCTGTCGGACCGGGTGAAGGTCCATTCCGAGAATGAGCGCATTTCTCTCTCCTTGCTGCCCACCGGCGAAAATGAGTATCTGCTTACCGCCATGGGCGCAACCGGCATGAGCGAAACCACCCAGGCTCCTGGTCTGGAATTTGCACCGGGGATATCTCTCACCGTTGTTCATTTTGCCGGGAAACTTTACGCTGAAACGCTGGAGGGAAGTATAACGGTAAAGGCAGACAAGGCTACGCTGGAAGCGCTGGACGTGTACGGTAACTTGATAGAAGAAATTCCCGGGACGGTCACGGAAAACGGAATACAGTTTTCGCTTACAGGAGAACTTTCGGCCGTGAATTTCCTGCTGAAAACAGAGAAAAGCAAATGAAATTTTCTTTGTTTACGGCGTTCAAAATATGTGCTGCCTTATCTTGACACACGTCGGAAACGTGGTATAATAGACATAGAAAGGGCGCTGTTACAAGACGGTCAGCCCCTAACGGAAAAACTTCAAAGAGTTAGCCGTCCGGGTGCCTCCGGGCGGCTAACAAGCTTTTGGGGCTATGTATATCAGCAGCAATGCTACTAGTATCACACAGACCACGAAACGCAAGGCTCTCACCCTGCGCCGGGTTCCCATAAGCATCACCCCCTTTCACAGGGAGTGGCTAACCGCCTTTTCTGCAACAGCGCCCGCCCTCGAAAGAGGGCATTCTTATTATACCATCTCGCTGGGTTTTGTCAATTTGTCTTTCTTTGTTTACAGCGTCCCAAATTTTGAACTGCTTTTTGGTTCAGAAATCCGTATAGTATCAATCAAGCATCAAAATCTTTTGGGGCGTGGGTTTTGTGAATCGGAACGCCTCAACCCTGCGGATTTCTGCTTGCTGTATGCTCCCTGATGTTTTTTCAAGCATTCATGTAGCTCAATAAACATTTTGAAATTGAATCACCTTGTCCTGGATTTTGCGCCAATCTGGGAGGACGCATGAAGATTGATATCCGGACTTATAAATGTCAGTAAGGGCAAGCGACAAACAATGGGCTCAAATCAGCTAACTTCGTCCAATGATTTGTCAAATCCTATCCCGCTTTGAGTAGTGGCGCTTAATATCGTTGTTGTATTCTCTGCAATTTGAGCGACAACAAGCTTGTCCTTTTCATTTCTTATTTCTATCGTCTCTGCTTCAGCATTAAGTTTCCGAGTCTGTGCCTTTACAAGCTCAGATTCCATTTTTGTCTTTTCAGCATTTGCATTTATCTGTTTAATTTCAGCATCAACTTTCTTTCGATTTTTGCGGTCGTTGATTAATTCGTTAATCTTCGTTAAGATGGCCATTATTCCCGTGATTCTTTCGCCATCTTTTGATGTTATTTTTCCGACAATTCCGCGATAAATAAAGATACCGGTCATGACAGAAACTGGAATATACGGCAGTATAATCTCAATAAAGCCTGGAGAACCAACTGCTGTCTTGATTAGTATGGTATCGCTCAAACTTTCTGTTTCATAATAGTCGGCAAGCGCTTCGTTGATATTCAAAATCGATGACTGTACATCCACATTGCTCTTAATAGAAAAATTTGCCGAACTTGTCTTCTGAAATGTTAAATGGAACCCGTTATCAGAAATGTAACGGGGTAAATATTTCGATACACCATTTCAGCATATTCAGTAATATTGGAAATAGTTTGCTGAGCTCTCAGAACTCTAAAAAGATATACATCCGACCACAAATCAACTTGTTTTATCCAGTTTACAGACCTTTTGTGCTTATATTCACAATATTTATATTCATCACGAAAATACCTGGGGCTCACAGTACTAATAACGTCACCAAGAACTCCAATAGCAATTCTTTTACCTCCAATATCCGGAATGACTACTAGATCACCGCTTTTCATCTTATTATAGAAAATTTCCATTTGACCAAGAATTAGTCCTGGACGTTTCTCGTTCGGATAGTGTTCAGAAACCACATCTTTTTTACTAGCATAGCTCATAGCACTCTTTTCCACTAATTCCGATGAAATCTCGCCCCATCCTAACGCTATATATTGATTCCAATAAAAATCGAAAAAGTAGGAACCAGATTGAGTCCTAACAAACCAGATATGCAATTCATCTCCAACTATTGGTATTTCAAATTCCTGTGCCAGTCTCCTTATAGTATCAGTGTGCGATTTCATTGCAGCCCCCATATTCAAAATTAATCAATATTATTATACCATCTTGTCAGATTTTGTCAATTTGTCTTTCCTTGTTTACGGGACTTCAAAATTTGAAACGCTCTTTGCTTTGAAAATTTCGTACATCATCAATAAATCATCAAAAGGTTTTTCGGCGTGTGATTTGTGAATCAGAATCGCCTAACGTTGCGGAAAAAGCCAGTTGCAATGCGGCTTTATGCGATTTCCACAGCAACTCCAAAACCGCGTGCCGAGGGTTCGAATCCTTCTGCCCCTGCCAAAACAAGAGAGACAAGCCTTGTGCCTGTCTCTCTTGTTTTCGTGTGTAAAGAGTTCGAAAACTGGCACGCGGAGCGTGCGGAGGGGTGAGCGAGCGCCAGTGGCGCTCTGGTGCGAACCGACCGAGCCGACAGGCGAGAGGAATCCTTCTGCCCCTGCCAACGAAGAAACGGCTTAAACACTGGGTTTAAGCCGTTTCTTTCTGCTTTTTCTTACCCCGGCACTCGGTCTGTTTTATCCCAATTGAAGCTCCAGAACTGCGCCTTTTTTCGTATCTGGTGGGTTCTGTTCACACTGTTTCCGTTTGTTTTATCATCAAAAAATCATCAATTTTGGGGCTGGTTTCTCACAGGTTGAATCCGTCTGTGATCCCATTCAGTCGCTGGGTGTCTTTCTTCACATAGTACATCTCAGTGATTTGGCTGGTGCTGTGACCAAGTAAATCTGCTACCTGCCGGGGAGTTAGGCTTCTAATGCTGCCATTTTCTTGCTTCACGCCATTCACTAGACGCGTAGCAAACGTATGCCGGAAGGAATGCAGCCCTTTAAGTTCAATTCCGGCGGCTTTCAAAATGCGGTAATACCGCTTGCGGAAGTTCACCGGGCGGGTGTAGCTGCCGTTCTCATCGCACACCAGCGGTGCATTTTCGCCGAAATTGCGTTCTTTCCGCAGTACTTGAATCATCTCCACCGTTGTGTCGTTCAGCGGGACAGTGCGCTTGCTGGTGGCGGTTTTGGGTTTGCCTACCCTCACCTCCCGACCAGGAACAGCTTCCGTTTCCACTCGTTTTGAAGTCTCTTTTACCCCTTGCC
>CAZRLJ010000007.1:0-54172 GCA_964600905.1 uncultured Acutalibacter sp.
ATAGTCCATTTTCTGGCCGCTGTATTCCTGGTGACGGGTCAAATCGAAATCCGTGCGGTTGTGGGTGCCGTTGATCTCCCCCCAGCCAAAGGGGAACAGGAACTCGATATCGCAGGCGGCCTTGGCGTAGTGTGCCAGCTTCTCATGGTCGTGGAAGCGCAGATGCTCCGCGGGAATGCCCAGGTCCTCAAAATATCGGCGGCCGTACTCCTTGAAGTATTCGTACAGCTCGGTATCCGTGCCCTCCCTGCAGAAGGTCTGGAATTCCATCTGCTCAAATTCAATGGTGCGGAAGGTAAAGTTGCCGGGGGTGATCTCGTTGCGGAAGGCCTTGCCGATCTGCCCGATGGAGAAGGGCAGCTTGGCCCGCATGGTCCGCTGAACATTGAGGAAATTCACATACTCGCCCTGGGCGTTTTCGGGGCGGAGGTAGATTACGCTTTTGCTGTCGTTGGTGACGCCCCGGTAAGTTTGAAACATCAGGTTAAACTCCCGGATGTCCGTAAAATTGTGCTTGCCGCAGTTGGGGCAGGGAATGTGATGATCCTTGATGTACTGGAACATCTCCTCCTTGGTCATGCCGTCGGCATGGGCCTCCGGGTCAAAATCGTCAATGAGGTTGTCGGCGCGGTGGCGCATTTTGCACTCCTTGCAGTCCAAAAGGGGATCGGAGAAGGAGGCCACGTGGCCGCTGGCTTCCCAGACCCTGGGGTGCATGAGGATGTCGGCGTCCACCTCATAGCTGTTTTTCCGCTCTTGAATAAAGCGTTTGCGCCAGGTGTCCTTTACGTTATTCTTCAGCCTGGCTCCCAGGGGGCCGTAGTCCCAGGTGTTGGCCAGACCGCCGTAAATGTCGCTGCCGGGGAAAATAAATCCCCTGGTTTTGCAGAGGTTTACGATTTTTTCCATGGTTTTTTCTGTGGGATTCATAGCGTATCACCTTTCTTTGCCGCCCGGTGCAGGAGGGGCGCGTCCATTTTCCAGTATCGCATATTGACGCAGCCATTATATCATTCCTGAAAGCGGAATGCAACGGAAAATGGAGAAAAAGCAGGACAAGCAAAGGCCCCTGTCTTTCGACGGGGGCCACAAGCGCTTGTCAATGGAACTCAGTCGGCGTCGGCGTACCTATCGTACCGATAGAGGAAGCTCACGATCTGAGCGCGGGAGCAGGTGTCATTCGGCTCGAAGGTGGTATCGGTGGCGCCGGCGGTAATGTGGTTTTCCACAGCCCACAGTACGGCGTTGTAGTAATAGGGAGCACTTTCTCCCTCGGCAGGCTCAATGTCAACGAAGGGATTTTCGCTGATGGTGGGCGCCGTCTTGCCGTCCAGGCGATGGAGGAAGCTCACGATCTGAGCCCGGGAGCAGGTCGCGTCAGGCTCGAAGGTGGTATCGGTGGTACCGGCGGTGATATGATTCTCCACGGCCCACAGCACCGCCTTGTAGTAGTAGTCGTCCTCAGACACATCCGTAAAGGGATTCTCGGTGGTCGTGGGCTCTTGACGTCCGGCGGCGCGCCACAGGAAGGAGACAGCCTCTTTCCGGGTGCAGGTACCATTGGGAATAAAGGCGGTATCGGTAACGCCGAAGGTGACCTGATTATTCAGCGCCCAGTACACGGCGTCTGCGTAATACGCGTCGGCGGGAACATCCGTAAAGGTGTTTTCCTCCGTGCCAGGCTCCGGTGAGGAGCTGGGCTCCGGTGAAGCGCTGGACTCAGCGCCATGGGAAGGCTCGGGAGAAACAGAAGGCTCAGGCGAAGCCACGGCGCTGGAATCTTCCCCGGGATCGTTGGAGGGGAGGTCCTCTTCCTTATATTCGGGATAGACCCAGTTCATTTCCTTATCCAGGATCCGCACAGGACGCAGAGAGTCGGAACCGTCTTCCTTGCCAAGGCGGAAATTGGTGTTGTTTCCGAAGGAGAACACATAGCCGTCGGGAGAGACGCCAAAGGTGTCGTCGCAGCAGGCAAAGACCTGGACATAATCAAAGGCAGATTCGGTAGGAGAGTCCAGCCGCTCCGTGCTGTTGTTGCCCAGCTGGCCGGAAAGGCCATAGCCCCAGGCATACACGGCTCCGTCATTGGTCACGGCAAAATTGTGGGTGTAACCGGCGCTGACGCTGCGCACACCGCTGAGAATGCTGGTGAGGGGAGAACGGGGCGTGGAGTCCACAACGCCCGTCTGGCCAAAGGAATTGTCGCCGCAGGTCCAGAGGGTATCGTCGTTCTTCAGCAGGCAGGAGTGAGCGGCGCCGGTGCTGATGTCGCGTACATTCTCCGCCACCTTGACAGGTTCTGCCACATAGGTCTCCTTGTCGTCGGCGCAGCCGGTCTGATAAGAGTCGTTAGAGCCCCAGCCGTAAACGTCGCCGTTTTCCATCAGGGCCAGGCCAAAGCCGTTGCCAACGCTTACCTTCTTTACCCCGGAGGACAGAAGCTCCCGGGGAGCGGTGGAGGCCTCGTCGTTCAGATTGCCCCAGGCGTACAGAGCGCCGTCAGAGGTGACATAGGCAGCCAGAGTATCACTGGCAGATACCTGGGCAACGTCTCTGGCAACCACATGGCCCTTTGCAGGGTAGGCGGTCCTGACGGTGGGCTCCCAGCCGTAAACGGTCAGAGTGCCGTCCTTTCTGACGATCAGGGTCCTGTTTTCTGAAAGGGCGAAGCCGGTTACATCCTCCGCCAGCTTCACGGGCTCTGCGGAATAGGACTCCTCAAAGCCAGGCAGCTGGCCCAGATCATTGGCGCCCCAGAAATAGAGATCCGTTCCGGACAGGGCTCCCGTGTGGGTAAATGAGCTTCGCACGGTAATATCGTACTGGGCCGGCGTAGTATTGGCAGCCGCCGTATTCAGCGCCACGGCAGCGGCAAGCACCGTTGCAAGCCCCAGACAAAACAGGCCGCGAAGCTTTCCGCCAGATGAATGCTGTTCTCGTTTCAAAGCAGATTCCCTCCTTATACATAATAAAAAGGTATGAAAGTGTGATATGTCATTTCCGGGCCCGGCATGGGGCCGCAGAAATCAATGTACCAAAAAACACAGGAGCAGAAATTATACTCCCAGAATTATTCAAGCATATTATAAGAGATTAAATTTGGCTTGTCAATGGAATTCTGAGAAAAAAGCCGATGATTTTTGGCCAAAAACACCTTGAAATGGAGAAAAAGGAGGCCGTTTCTCCACAGGGTGTTGGGAATAGGAAAAAGAGGGAAACAACATTTGGTATAAATCGGAAAAAAGGATCACGGCAGTAAGCCCGCACCCCGCTTTTTTCAAGGTTTTCCATTGTAAAAAAATCGAAAAAAATTCGGAAAAAAATCAAAAAACAGTTGACGTGTTGTATATTTGCGATATAATATTAGCGTACCATAGAATGAATCATTGGGGTACTATGCCCTATTTGCTGGATGGAACCGCAATCTGTTGTGTCTTGGATCGAATAATATACAATATGTTGATTTTCTTTGAGACAGGCAGAAAGGCATTCAGCATACAGATCAGGGATGACGGAGGAAAAGCATGAAACACTTGAAGCGGTTGACAGCGTTTATACTGACACTGGTTCTGGCGGTTTATGGACTGCCGGCCAGTCCCTTTGCGCTGAAAGCAGAGGGTGAAACGGCAGAGGCTCAGGAGACCCCCATGCCGGAAACTGCCATGCGCTTTGTACAGACCGGCTTCGACCCCGCCGCCGGTATTCTCACCATGAGCCTGCAGATCAAGCCTGACCAGACGCTGTCCGGCGGATCAATGGATTTCGCCTCGGAGGGCATGTTTGTCTTCCAGGTGGACCCCGCCGTTATGCCTGTGACCCGCCCCTCCAGGAGCGGAGAGGCCCGGAAAAGCCTGCGGGTGTACGGTGAAGACAGCCATCCTATCATCGGGTTGATCGGCGACTCGATCAACAACGAAGGAGTGGTGGACGATTTTATCGCCAGCGGAAAGGCCAAGCAGGTGGAAAGCATTTTCGGCGGCCCCAACGGCACGGTTACCGACTCCACTCTCTACAACAATCGTACCTGCGGGTACATGGTCTCTCCCCTGCGCACGGAGGAGACCGGTATGCTGGACTGCTACGTGCAGTTTGTATATAACCGCACCGACGTCAGCGATATGGTGGGCGAAGACGGATATATGACCGTGATCGAGCTGGATTTCCGGGTAAACGCGGACAATACGGACGGCCTGTTCAGCGGCTCTTTCCATGTGCCTGCTGACAGTGCGGAGGCCCGGGAGCTGTTGAGCCAGTTCTCCTTTACCAAGAACGGAACGGAGGTTTCCATGGTCATGGGCGCCGCGGGATTTGTCCAGTCGTACATCAGCGGCGGCGTCAAGGAGCGTATCCGCAGCTATTATTATGACGATGTTCCTTTGGCCACCCAATGGCGCTTGATGGCCGGCATGGAGCGGCCCTGGACCTGGGAAGATTATGGGCCCGCGACGCATATGGAGGGAACGCCGGGCCTGTGGTACGACAATATGGAAAAGCATTACACGGTGAGAGACTTTTCCATCAGCCTGGAGAATACATACAATACGGATATTGATCCGAGCACGGGCCTCCCCATCTCCAATCCCGATTTTACCATCCCCGGAGACGAATCCTCCTCTTTCCCGAGATATTCCATCCCGCTGCTGGAGGATACGCCCAGCGAGGATACCTATGAAAGCGGCATTCCGGTGGCTTACCTGGGTTCTAGGAACATGCCGCTGAGATATTATGTGTCCACCACGGTGAGCGGCAATTCCGAGTACACTCCGGAAATGGAGAATCTCGGCCAGATGTTGGAAAGCATCCGCTGGCTCTTCCGTGTGGAGGACGTGAACCGAAACCACATGTTTGCCCTGGAAGACTGCGAGGTCACTCCCACGGGCGTCACCCACAGAGTACCCACCAAACATGGGGATACCACCGGCTTCTACTATGTGGAGGAAGCCACCCTCACCGGCAGCGCCCTGATGGATGGGGAAATGACGGAGAATGCGATCCAGAGCGAATTTGTGGGCAAGAAGGTCTGGCTGGTGTATCAGACCAACGGTTCCGGAGAGCCTGAGCAGGAAAGCTTCATGACCTGCCCTGTAGGCGTTACCCTGGATATGCTGGAGTCCGACGTGAGCTATTACGACATGGACACGGGCGAGGACGTTACGGTAAAGGCCGCGGCCCCTCAGCTTCATGTGAGCAGCATGGCGGCAGATCCCAACAACTATATCTGGTCCGCCGATACCAGCGGCCTGATGAACCTTCAGGCAATCTATTTCAGCGGCAGTGAGTTCCCCAGCCATTCGATCTATCTCCGCCTGTACCGCGACGCGGCGGTTCCCAGCGCTGTCTCTTTGAATGTTGGTGAAATGCCGGCGGTGGAAAAGCCCGATGGCAGCACCGGAATTGGTTTCCATGTGGGCAACAGTGCCATGGACGGCTCCGGCACGGAGAGCATCGACGACTGTGTGAAGTCAAACGGAATTCCCTTTACCTCCGAGGTGCTGGATCAGTACGGCAACGCCATGGACGGTTTCTGGAATACCATAACGGTCACCCCCGCCCAGGCTACCAAGGAAGAAATGGAAAGGTTAGGGAAGGAAGAGATCCCCTTCCAGATGGAGCAGGTCCGCGTTGGCGGTGAGGAGGGCTCAGCTGCCCGGCTGACCAGCCAGTACCGCATCCGCTATAAGGATGGCCACAATGCCAACAGCGTGGTGCCCGGCGTCTACAATATGACGGCGGCCTACGGAAGCTACTCCATGACGCGGGAGATCTATATTTCCAAGGTGGCTGACCGGCTGAGCTACATGCGCACCGGCCTTACCACTTCCTATGGCGAAATCACCGGCGAGGAGACGCTGGTAGAGGGAGAAGCCCAGGGCAAGGTGATCCGTGTTTCTTACCCGGTTCCCAGCAGAACGGTTTCCGGCACGGATACCACCCGAAGTGAGACCATCCGTATTTGGGAGCTTGCCAACCAGTGGCGCAATCCCGATGATCTTCTCAGCGATCTGAGCACCTATGACATTCTGCCGGGGATCCGTTCCGGCGGCCTTCTGCCCATTGATTTGGTCATGGCGGAAACGGCCGGTGTGAATCTGGCGATCCGCGCGGACGACCCATCTGCCATCCCCACTGGCGTGGATGTGAGCAGGCTGGCGGCCACAGGCGCTTTCAGCTATACCAACCGTACGGAGGACGGAGCCTCCTTCAGCGTGACCGCCACTGCCAGCTACGGCGGCATTACCCGCTTTGTCCGTTACGAGTTCAGCTTCTACAGAGATCCCCAGAGGCTGCACGAGATCAAGATCGTTGAGCCTGCCAACCAGGCCAATATCGTGGTGACGGTGCCTCTGGCCGCTGAGGAAAGTCCCAACAAGTACCAGTTGACCGCGCGGCCTGTGGATCAGTTCGGCAGCGACTGGAGAAGCTGGAACGATGTGATGGCGGCCTACGCCGACGTGGTAAGCGGACCCTGGAAAATTCATGTGTTGAATGAAAAGGGACAGGAGGCTGAGCCTCCCACAGGCGTGAAGCTGGTCTCTCTTGGGTCCGGCAATAACGACAATAATAATGTAGTAGAGGTTTATCCGGAAGCCCGCAACTGCGAGTTCCAGGTTTGTGCCCGGTATGGTTCGGTGACTTCCGCCCCTGTAACCATTCAGATCCAGCGGCAGACCAGCCGCCCCATCAGCATTTCAACCCCCCGCTACGGCGACAACAACACCATCACCGTTCCCACGGTGAACGAGTCTGCCAGGACCGTACACGTGCAGCCGCTGACCGTCATCGATCAGTATGACGACGTGATGACCGACTATTCCCAGTATTGGTCCATGAAACTGTCCAATCCTCTGGCAGGCAGCTACATCCATTTGAACCGCACCAACGGCGATTTGACGGTAGACCCCTGTGCTCCTGACTGTGACGTGACCCTGAAGGTGACCATCGCGGGAAGCAGGACCAGCACTCCCATCGTAGTGGCCGTCCGGAGAGCGCCGATGATGGTGTACAGCCTGGCCGTCAATGAAAAGAGCCTTACCTATCACAGCAACCAGGTGTATCTTACCGCTTCCGGCAAAACGCAATACGGCGAGGACCAGACCCTTGAGGTCATGTCCCTGACCTGGGTGCTGGAGGAAGTGGAGTTCGCGGACGGCGCGGTGGTGAAGTATCGGGAGAAAATCGTGGATCCGGATACCGGCGAAGTGAGCTACCGGCTGACCGGCGACATCACCTTTGACAACGGCACAAGGCAGTACAGCACTGCCACCAAGGGAAATTCCCTGCGGCTGGGTGAAAGAGGGCTGGTCAACTACAGCAGCGTTACCGACAGCAGGCAGATCCCCGTCCGGATGACTGTCAGCGTCTCCTATGGAGGCGGCCGCACGGCCACGGCGGACATCGAGATTACAAGAGAGGCTTCCGTTGCCAAAAAGATTCTGATCCCCGCCACCAATACGGCCGACGGCCTGATCAAGATAGACGTTCCCACCACCGGCGATGTGGTCACTCTGGGCCTGGACGCTTACGTCCGCGATCAGTATGACGTCATTATGCACGACGCCGTGGTGACCTGGTCCGAGCCTGAGGGTTCCCCCGAGGGCGTAACGGCGGACTTTGCCAAGGGCGAGGTCAGAGTGGACCACACGGCGGAGCAGAGCACCTATCATCTGGTGGCCTCCTATGGCACTCTGCCTCCGGTGGACGTATACGTGTCCATCGTGAAGGACGGCGCCACCCTGGCGGTGGATCGTATGGAGCTGATCGGGATGCGTGCCACCGGCGGCGCAGCGGTTTCCAATTATACGGTGACCCTGCCTGACAAGCCCCTGACCTCTGCCAGGACTTCTGAAAACTATACCATGCTTTGGCGTGTGATCGACAACTACGACAAGCCCATGTCCGTCTCTGTCCTGTGGACGGTGGAATCCCCCGTCGGCGGCGTGAGCGCTGAAATTCGAGACGTCAACAAGTACGCCGGCATCGTGACCCTGAACTTCAGCCAGGAAGCCTGGGACAACCTGGATGCAGGCAATCCCGTCTCTTTCGTGATGAAGGGCACGGCGGCTTCTGACAGCAGCAAAACCATCACGCAGCAGATCAATGTTGTGCTGGCAGATTCCCGGCCGGTTTACGCGATCCCCACCATGACCGGGACGAACCGCCCCAATGAGGAGGATGGAAACCTGCCCATGGTGCCGAAGCGGGGCGAACCGAATACGGAGATCGATTTCCAGGCCTCTGTGTATGACCAGTACGGCGACCTGATGGAGAACGAAAAGGCCATTCTCACTCTGACGGATCCTCCCCGGAGGGGCCTGACCTTCACCTCAGTGGCCGGAACCGGTCTTGGCAAGGCTGTGATCCAGTCCACGATTCTGGGCGACTATATCAACATTCAGGCTACCCCCCAGAACGGCACGGACCAGAAGGTCCTCCCGGAGAGCAAGCTCTCTGTGCGGATCACGCGCGACGCCCGCTATCCTGCGGAGCTGGCGCTGGACAGCCACAATGCCGCATCCTTCCCGGTTCCCGAATGGGATGTGGATGAGAACGCCAACGCACCCGGCGAGGGCGCGGTAGTACCGCTGGACTTAGGAGCCTGGGTGCTTAACGCCTATGGCGCGGAGCTTACCGATATGCCCACCGTTTATCCCGTTTGGGAGTTTGTGGGCGACCATGAGGGCGTGGAGTTCAACGCGGCATATGACGACGATGGCGACGGCAGGGCCCAGGGCATCAGCGTTTCCCTGGACATCAGCCACCGGGCCCATGGCTCCGTGACCCTCCGGGTTTCCACGGAAGGCGTGGACAAGGGCAACGAGTACGAGCTGAATTTCGTCCGGACCTTTACCATCGAGTTGACCCGCAATGATGCCATTGCTACCTATTTATATATAGAAGGTGTGGATCAGAACGGCTTGTCCCTGGAGCCGCTGAAGCGTCCCTATTTCAGACAGGACCCCACCACCTATCAGTTTACCCCTGTGGTATACGACCAGTATGGTACGGCCATGGAGGACGCCGAGATCGTGATTGATCTGGAGAGTGCTTTTAAGCAGCTTTACGGCGAGGACGTCAACCATGAGCTGGAGCCCATCTACGCCGAGGAAGAAAACCCGGGCAAGGATGACGAGAGCGAAGGGGAAGAACCTGAGGAGCCGGAGCCCATCGCTTACAAGATCTACCGGCTGACAGAGATCGAATCCCCAGAGGAGGATCCCGGAAATACTCCCGGGGAGGGTGAAGGGGAAGAACCCGCCGGACCCCAGTACGAGCGGACCCTGGTAGCCGAATTTGACAGGATCACAGGCCTGGTGACGGTGTATACCGAGTGCTCCCAGCTGAAGTCTATCAGCCTGGAAGCCAGGTGCGATCAGGTCGCCGAGGGAGGCCTGAAAAGGATCCGTCTTCCCATCACGGAAGACGCCCAGCGCAGGATTGCGGTGGTCGATATTCAGCGGGACCACGGAAGATACCAGATCCGTGAAGGCGACGATCCACTCAGTGAGTACGTTTTCCCCTACATTTACGACCAGTACGGCGAGCACTATGGCGGTCAGATGCAGGTGGTGTGGAGCCTGAAGGTGGCCGATGAGAAGGGCAATCTGGTGGATTACGACCAAGAGATGGATGAGGAAGGAAACTACCGGATCCCCGATGATTTCCTGGTGCTGTTGAACACCTTCACAGTGGCCATTGGCGCCCGGATCACCGTGCAGCCCGCCAGCTTCTTTGAGAACAAGACCATCGTGCTCTGCTGTCAGGCCGTCGGCCAGACAAGCGACGCCATAGGATACAGCGATGTGGAGGTAGTGGAACGCCGGATCGCGGTGAATCCCAATCCTCCCGGAATTGTGGTAGCCTCCTTCGATGCAGGTGATTACGGTACCCTGATCGGCCCGTCGGAAGCCATCGTCAACAGCGGCGAAGCACCCACGACGGCGCCCGGCGTGCAGACCGTGGAGGGCTACGGATTTATCGGCTGGACCACCGACGGGACAGACCTGGTAGACGCCTCGAAGGTTCCCCTTTACAGCGATGCCCGCTATAATGCGGTTTACAAGGACATTACCGACACCAAATTCCTCAGCGGCTACCGCGACGGTACGCTGCGGCCTGAGGAGCAGGTGACCCGGGCGGAGTTTGTCACCATGCTGGTGATGGCTTTCGGCGGCTACGATGACGACGTGGACTACGGAGAATCGTTCTTCGACGTGGACGAGGGCAGATGGTACGCCAACTACATCGCCTATGCCAAGGAGGTCGGGGTGGTCAAGGGAGACACAGAAGGCACCTTCCGTCCGGAGGACCCAATCACCCGGGCGGAGACAGCCAGACTGCTGGCGGCGGCCATTGGCCTGAAAAACGGGCCGGTGGCGGTGTTCCGGGACGTCCCCGCCGGAGCCTGGTACGAACAGAGTGTAGGCGCCCTTTACAGGGCGGGCGTGATCAGCGGATACGAAGACGGAACCTTCCGCCCCAACCAGTACATTGTCCGCTGCGAAGCGGCAAAGATGCTGATCATGATTACAAAGAATGCCCCAAGCGCCTTTGAGCGCGAAAACATCAGGGAAGTTGCCTATTGTCCGTTTACAGACGTTGACAGAGGACACTGGGCTTACGCATATATCCTTCGGGCCGCCGGGATTGCCTGACGGCTGCACAACAAAAGGAGGTATGGTTTTCATGAGTAAGATGAGAACTTTTCTGAAGACAATGAAGAAAGGAAAAAGGCTCCTGATCGCCGTGCTTGCGCTGACCGTTTTGATCGGCACGGCAGGCCTTGTCACGGCCTTCGCGGCGGGGGATTACTACTCTACCTCCCCGGCGTTTGACATCCGCGTGGCGGGAGACCCCGACGAAAGAGACGGCTTTATCGCCAAGTCCACCGATGAGGACATTAACTTCCGTGCGGACGGCGTGTTCAGCGCCGATACCCCCAAGTGGGTGGAGGGCAGCGGATGGAACTGGGGCCACTACGACTATGGCGAGACCTACCTGAATAAGATCAAGGCCTTCAAGATCGTCGCCCACAACATGGGTGAGGATACCCCTGTGAAAATTCAGCTGGACGAGAGCGCTACCAACAAGTGGAAGCTCTCTTACGACTCCGGCACGAACACCACCACCATTACCTATATCCATTCCGGTGGTACGCAGGTGGACGCCAATACCTTTAACTCGCTGATGGCGCTGGTGGAGGTCACCTTTGATAAGGACGCCGGCTTCAAGAGCAGCGACAATACATACGTTACCATTCAGGCCTATAACGGTACCGCTATGAGAGACAAGGACGTGATTGGCCAGAACAGGAACGGTGGCGGCGCGGCCATGGTCTACACCTGCAAGTTCACCTTCTACGGCTATGCTGAGGGCACGGTGGACGAGGACAGCAGCGTGGTGGACTACAAGAATTCCTTTGCCTCCAGCTATGATTCCAACTATGAAGAAGACGTGCCCGCCGGCGCGGCTGCCGATGACGTGTACTATACCCAGGACGACAGCGGCAACGGCAAGGTCAACTTCAATATGCGCCTGACAGACCTGGGCACCAGCAGCAGTACCTCCGCCCAGCAGCCCTTCGGCTACCGTGCCGAGGTGGGCTACCAGATCAAACGGAGCAACGAGGGCTGGACCAGCAGCATTCCGGTAACCTTCGTGCAGGAGAACGGCAGCAACAAGTACATCAACCTGCGCACTTGGGACCTGAATACGGAGATTCCCATTGAGGTCACCGGGCTGGAGCCCAACGTGAGCTACAACATCCGCGGCGTGGTCGTTACCGACAGCAAATACGATTCGCCCAAATACACCTCCTCGGAGCTTGTGGTAAGCTACAGGCCTCCGGTGATCAACTCCTTTACCTCTGTGGGCACCGGAAAGGTCTTCCGCGGCGGTACGGACACCGTGCAGATGTCCATGCTGGCCACCATGAACGATATTAACTCCAGGGACGTGACCTACACGGAGAACGCTTCCAGGCCCGGCAGCGAAGGCGATTCCGAATACACCGGACCCGCCCTGCGCGCCCAGGTGTACTTCACCATGGACCGCAAGCTGGACACTGAAACCGTGGACGGGGAAGAGGTTTACACCAACGATCGCTCTGTGTGGTACAAGTTCGGCGGCGCCTCTGTGGGCCGTCTCCAGAAGGAAGACGGGGAAATCACCACCTCCATGAACTACAAGTGGGCCTCCCGGGCCATTCCCGCCACCATCGGTGAGGCCACCGGAGCCACTGTGTGGGGCCAGCTCACGGATGAAAGCGGCGAGCCCCAGGTGGATGGTGAGGGCAATCCCGTTTATGGCAATGTGCTCGATCCCACCCCAATCGACAGCAAAAACTGTGCCTTTAAGCTGGTGGTCACCGACCTGTACACCGGCTATAGTACCTATACCTATTCTGAGCTGTTTTCCATTGACGCCAAGCCCCCCACGGGGATGCAGATCGAGGCTTCTGACCCCCTGAACCCCGGCAGCGCCCTGCACTTTGACCTGGACAATGCCGAAACCAGCGTGGTGGGCGGCTCCGGCGCCCAGGTGCGTATCAACATCGGCGGCGCAGACGACGGCGCGGGCTCCGGCATTAAGGAATACCGCTACGCCATGTACTATCTGTCTACCGAGGACGCAGCCAGGCTGAACAAGAGTACCCGCGGCGAGATTCTGAATGAAATTGCCAAGTACGACTCCAGCTCTCATGGCCGGGCCACCTATACCCCCTGGACCACCGCGGCTGACGCTCAGCAGTACGATTCTGCCGGCAGCCCGGTGCTGGATTCGGAAGGCAATCCCGTGCTCCGCGCAAACTGGGGCGAAATTCTGGTGTCCAAAGACGGCTACTACCGGATCGACGCCGTTGCAGTAGATAACGCTGATTATCAGACCGAACCCGTGTCGGCTTACTTCCAGGTGGACTTGTCCTCCCCCAACACGCCTGAGGTTTATCTGTCGAAGCAGCGCAATGCCTCTACCAGCAACCCAGCCGTCATTGCCAGCCCCCTGACCACCCTGGAGGGCTACGATGGCAGAACCTACACCCAGTCTGAGGTTTGGGCCGCCGTTTACAGCGCGCCCAAGACTGGCAAGACCGTGCAGTATTTCAACTATTCCCTGGACGGCGGCCTGACCTGGCTGCGGCTGGACCAGAAGCAGGTTACCGACGCCAGCGGCAACGTGTCCGTTGTGGCCAACGTGGATAACGCGGGCGACCCCAACTACGTTTTGATCTCCAGCGGGCAGACGGGCAAGGTCCCCACCTACGTGGACGGCAACTACACCTCCACCCAGACCATGACCTACCAGGCCTTGCTGTGCCTGACCGGCATGGGCATTTCCGATTACCAGTCCATCATCTTCCGGGCTGTGGACCAGCTGGGCAACCCCTCCCTGGCCTCCGCCCCGGCGGTGGTGCGTATTACGCCGGAGCCCGTGCGCGCTGTGGGCTCCATGACCCACGATCCCATCGAGGTGGCGCTGGCCCTGGGCAACACCAAGATCAAGCCCGCCCAGATCATTCCCGCGCTGAAGAACGCCGCCGCCAAGAAGATGAATATCAAGATGTTCGGCGAGAGCAGCGCGGAATACAACCTGATCAAGAACCACACCTGTACCTGGGATGACAAGGTGGGCTTTACCGGCGAGTGCAACCAGTCGAACTGCCCCTACAAGACCAACGAGGAGTATTACACCCCCTCCCTGGTGAACATACAGGGTATTTCCGAAGGCTCCGCCCAGGAGGACGTGACCGCCTGGAAGCGCTATGACCATACGGATTTCTCCGGTTCTGTAAAGAGCATCAGTTATGAGGGTGCTGTAACACAAATTTCAGGGTATGCAAGCGGTACACACCTTTCTGAGGCGAGCTCCGATTACGGTGTAGGCTACTTTGATCCTGTAAACGCCAGCAACCCGAGCGGCGGCAGTAAATGTATGTACCGCTACAACCATATCATCGATATGTCTGGCTCCCGCCCGGTGTACTCCGAGATCCTGTTCGTCGGTACCAGCAAGCAGCCTATTGAGGACTGGCTGTTCCTGCATAACGACCAGTCCCTGCCCAAGACCATGATCTTCACCATGGATACCGGAGCCTGCCACTTCCATACCTATGTGACCTCCGGCTTCTGGTTCAACACCACCATCCGGCAGAAATATAACACTTCCGGAGCCTGGGTTATTTCCGGCTACCGCCTGGCCCTGGTCCGTTCCGGCAACTGGAAAATAACCGACTGTACCGGCGGCACCTCCAATGCCGACATGGTGATCCAGAAGTTTACCGATGTGGATGTGCAGTCTTTGATGGCTAACTGCAGTCATTCGACTGGAACACAGCTGGTAGCGGCTGGCCTGTCGGGCACGGGGAACCGCGTCCAGAACTTCATGATCATCACCGATGGCGATAATGTGAAGGTGTACAAGACGGAAGGCGCCGGGAACAACAAGGAAGAAAACTTCATTGCCTACGATGGGGATACCAGCAAACTGATTATCAATTACAACGGCTGCTCCAACCCCACCGTAAACGGCGTGCAGATCGGCACCAAGGGTACAGCCTACAATGATACCGACTGCTTTGGCTTCGGCCCCTTCATCGGCTACAGCAGCCATAGCTGCTATATTGAGACCCGCGTCACCTTCTCCGACATCAGCATGAAGATGCAGAAGGGCAAAACCCTGTCCGAAGTGGTGAACGAGCCCATGTGGGGCAACGGCAAGGCCAAGTTCATCCTGAACCTGTCCGACGACGCCGAGCGGGATTTCCAGGACCCCGCCCTCACCAGTATGATCCAGTGGCGTTTGAACACCGATAAGGCCAGGTACATCGGCTGGGGCATTGCGGCCAACAAGGCGGATACCGATAAGTTCCTGCTCCGTCTGGCCGGCGAAAATGCCACCGCCGAGGAGATTGCCCGCTACGGCATGTACGAGACCACCACTCCCGCCTTTGCCCAGCAGATCGACGACATTGCCGTCTACATGACCACCCAGTACTTCACCGAGTTCGGCTACACCGGCTCCGGCACCATCAAGGACCAGCTCCAGGCCGGAAGCGCGAAGAAGGGCAACGTGTACAGCATAAACGACATTGGCAACATGAAGCTGTCCGTAACGCCCACCCAGTACAACACCAGCACCGCCAATCCCGACTTCCCCGCCGGGCGCTGGTACATGGTGCATGATATTACCGGCGTCAATACCCAGAAGGACGTCCGTTCCGACGCTTATTCTGACGCCCTGAACACGGAGATCACCCTTCCCGGCCGCTATACCTTCTACTTTGCGCCGGAGAAGTCCGATGTGGACAACGGTACGCTGGATCCCTCTACCGCCGTGTTCGATTTCGTGGTCAACCAGCCCCCTGAGGCAAGGTTCGTGGGTACTCTCAGCAGCGACAAGACTACAGTTTCCATTCAGGATACCTCCCAGGATCCCGACGCGCCCTCCGGGCCCCAGTACGCCAAGGGAACCAGCGGCTCGGTGCAGATTTCGGGCATCACCAAGCGGGAATTCCGTTACGAACTGCTTTCCAGCCACGAGGTCAGCGGTGAGAAGGTGCTGGATCAGCTCTATACCTCCGACTGGCAGACGATGAGCCTCAATGGAAAGACCCTTACCCAGCTCACCGGCGGAAAATACACCAGCGTGCCCGATGGCGCGGTGCTTACCGTGTACGAGCGGGTGACGGATATTTCCGCGGTCCGCAAGGCCGACAAGGACGCCAGCGGCAAGGTTACCGGCTACCACTACGAGCAGACTACCAGCAGCGTCAGCGAGGTCTGCCAGCAGAATGTTTCGGCTAACATTTCCGTTACCGACGCTCCCAACAGCTCCATCACCCTGGATAAGGTATATCTGTACGATACCTCCCGCTACGCCTCTGCGGAGAATCAGCGGGTGGTCGTTACCAGAAACAGCTCCCACCCCCAGGGCAAGGATTTCGCCCTGAGCTGGCTGGTCAGCCTTGGTACCAGCTACAAGCAGAGCGGCCGCAAGGATAACCTGATCGAACTGGTGGAGGATACCTCCACCGGGAATTGGAAGCTTCCCAGCGGCGTGACGAAGAACGGCGCTGCCGTTTCTCAGGATGTGGTTCTCACCTGCATCACAAGGCCCACCTATTCCGGGCGTCTGGTAGGCACTATGAAGGAGAGCAAGGGCGGCCAGTGGGCTGTCAGCTACAGCTTCCTGGAGAAATACGTGGAGAAGGACAACATGAGCGTGGGTCTGGGCCTGCGTATTGTGGAGCAGTCCTACGGCATTTCCGCAGCCAGTGCGGCCCTTGGCAGCACCCAGCAGAGCTATATTCAGAACTACTCTGCCCGTACCATCTTCTACCGCTCCGATACCACGGCTCCCTCTTCCCAGGTGGTCACCACCCGCACCTATACCAAGCAGACGGATGGCTCCTATCAGGACCAGGAGTACGAGGCCAGCAATTATCTGGACGTCACCAACCGTGATAAATATATCCAGGTCAACATCAGCGGCTCTGCCGATACGGAGGGCAGGCTGAAGGGCTACGCCTATTACTTCTATGAGAAGAGCGCCAGCGGCGCCGAAAACAAGTGGTATAAGCAGAATTCCAACGGGTCTCTGACCCAGGTCAGCAGTCAGTCTGCCGCCCTGGCGCAGATCGAAAGCATTCCGGCCAATAACCAGGTGTCCTTCCGCATCTCCCGGGAGACTATGAACCTCCAGGAGGCCGCCGGACGGCCTACCGCTTCCCTGAACGTGGCCATCTTTGCTTACGACTATCCCGCCGGCGGCTCCGGCATTGGCAACAGGACGGCGGTCACCCGTATTGAGGACATCAAGCTGACCACCTCCATCCCCATGCCGCCTGAGATCGTGGTGACCAACGCCACCAATGATATTGTGGCGAAGATCGGGAACCAGTGGGGCTATGACAACGCCAGCACCCTGTTCCCGCCCACCGATCCCAGCTATTCGCTGGATCCCAGCGACGAGAACTACACCGGACCCGATGTGCAGTATCCCTTCACCATGTCCGGCGGCACCAAGACCCTGCAGAACTACACGAACACCAACGTGACCATCCAGTTTAACCCCCGTATCGCCAGGTATGATAAGATCGGCGGCGAGCTGATCCTCAACGAGAGCGGCTCCGGTACAGAGTACTACCAAGATATTTTCCTGGCAGCCGACCTGACCGCTACAGCCAACATCCAGTACGAGATCTACCGCAGCGACCGCGAGGCCAGCTCCATGGACCGCATGACTCTCTACATGAGCAGCGACAGCCTGGAGAAGGGCTATCTGGACGCTTCCCAGCCTCTCACCATCACCGAGGACGGCTTCTACTGGGTGCGCGCATGGGTGGTCAACGGCGCCCATACCCGCAGCCGCGAATACCGCGAAGTGAAGTTCGTGGTGGATAAGATCGCTCCCGATGGCGACGAGAGCACCGAGGGCACCGTGGACAATGTGCAGGTCAAGTTCAGCAACGGCAGCACCTTTGCTGATTACCGCACCGAGTGGGCCCAGAGCGTGGTGATGGATATTACCCGCGCCAGCGACCTGAACGCCACCACCGCCCACTTTGAATACACCACTGACGGCGGCAAGACCTGGACGGTGCTGGACGGCAGTATCCTTACCGATAAGAGGATCACCTTCGATAAGACCGGTGAGTACAGCGTGCGCGTCCGCGCCGTTGACCGCGCCGGAAACGAGACCTACAACAGCCAGAGCAACCGCACCGTGCGCATCGACCGGGATTATCCCATCACGCCTGCGCCTACCCTGACCGCCACCGTCACCACCAAGCCCATGTACGCCGAGTACATGGCGGACGTCAGCGACGCCCAGGGCGGCAAGATCAGCGTGTTCTTAAACGGTGTGGAGAATACCGAAAACACCCTGGTGGCAATTCCCAACAGCTCTAACGCCACCTTCCGCTTCAAGCCCGACGCGGGCAGAGAAGTGAGCGCCGTCACCGTGGTCTACGGCGGCGTGACCACGAACTACACCGTGGAGTCTTCGGCCATGGTTCCCGTTGGAGACGGCCAGTACGATCTCACGGTTTCCGGCGTGGTGGAGGATCTGAAGGTTTCCGCCCTGTTCACGGAGATCGGCGGAGTATCTTCTGCCAGCTCCTACATGGCGCGGTCCCGCTCCGCCACCGGCCAGAGCTCTGTGGCTGTCACGGCCCAAGAGGACGAGGGCGGCTCGGATGCTCCTCTGGACGAGGAGACCTACACCGTGGTGGCCAATGGCCAGAACGGTGTGCGTGCAGTGGTTTTGAACGACGGCTCCATCACCAGCGACTTCTTTGAGAATGTGGCCAGCGGCACAGAGATGGACGTCACCATCACCCTTTACGATGGCTTCCGGATGAAGAGCATCTCCGTCAACGGTGTGGAGCAGACCTTTGGCGAGGAGGGCGCAACCTTCCTCAAAACAAAGGAAAATACCTACACCGGCAGGCTGACCATCACCCGCAGCACCACCATCGTGGCCACGGGCGAGCAGATTCCCACCCGTGTGCTGAGCCTGACCTGCAGCCATGAGGGCTCCGCCTACGTGGATACCTCCGGTGCGAACAACATCAAGCCCATCACGGCGGGCAAATACAGCGTTCAGGTGGGCAGCAAGGTGAAGTTCGTGATGACTCCCGATGATCCGGACCATTATGTACCTCAGCTGACCATCGATGGCGGCACGCCCTACACCCTGACCGAAGTGGAGTACACCGTGCCTGAGTACACAGGCGAGGGCGAGGACCCCGGCATCAGCGCCAAGGTCACCTTTGAGGTGAAGAGCGACAAATTCTACGAGATCCCGCTGATCCTGGAGAACATTGACGACGATGGCCCTCACGGTTCCGTACAGCCGGTAAGCGAAACCAGCGCCGGCAAGGTCATCAAGGTTCCCTACGTAGAAAGCAGCCAAAACGGCACCCGCCGGCTGATCCTCACGCCGGATCTGCACTACAAGGTAGCATCCGTCAAGCTGTCCTACTGGGACGACGAAATTGGAGCAACGCGAACCAGGGAGCTCAGCGGCAACGTGGACGCAGAAACCGGAGAGCTCATTCTGAATATCGGGGGAGACATTGACCAGATCAACCAAAACTCCAGCCTGACTGTCCGCTTCCAGATGAAGACCTATTCCATCAACCTGAGATACAAGGGCAGCGGCACAGTGGAATACCTTTACGACAATCCCGACGTCGTGAGCCGTTTTGAAGTGCCCGAGGGAACCACCGTTACCCTGGTTCCCAAGCCCAGGGACGGCTATGTGGTCAAGGGCCTGTCCGGTACGGTGGGCGGACTGACCTACAGCCAGGGCTCCATGAGCACCTATGTACTCAAAGAGCTGATGGGCAGGGCGGATCTGGAGCTCACCTTCGAGCCGAGGGCCCTCTCCGGCAACAGCAACGCCCATGCCATTACCGCCGTGGCCAACAAGGTCAACGACGCTCACGACAGACTGGCGGACCGGCCCTACAGCTTTAAGATCGCCACTCTGGACGGCACTTATGAGAGCGCCTGGACCGAACCCGCCGCGCAGAATACGTACACCTTTACCAATATCGTGGACGAGATCACCGGCAGGGCCATCAGCCTGCAGCCCAACACGGAGTACCGGGTGTACCTGCGGACGGTGGACCAGTGCGGCAACGCCAGCCCCGATTCCAACGAGAAGGGTGCCATTTCCTCCACGATCCACACCATGGCCAACATTCCCAACACCAACGGTGCGGAAGCGGTGAACGCGCTCAACGAGTACGACAAGAGCGTGGCGCTGAACGTAAAGACCAACGGAAACCCGGATGATACGGAATATCTGGTGTATTACTCCGAGAAGAACAACATGGAAGGCATGAAGATCGCCAATGAGAGCGTCAACGGCGGTTGGAAGACCCTGACGGCAGGCCAGTTCATCATTGACGGGCTGACCCCCGGCGTCAAGTATTGGCTCCAGGTGGTGGCCAGGAACAGCGATGGCTATTCCACCAGCCCCGATCCCAACGACATTATCTCCGTTACGGTGAGTCCAGCTTCGCCTCCCGCAAACAGCTTCTACTTTGAGGATCAGGCGTCGCCTGTGGATCCTATCACCCTCCATTGGGAAGAGCCTGTAGGCAACGTGACCGGCATCCGCATCTACCGCGACAATGTGCCGCTGATCGAGATCAAGGGCACGGACCAGAGATCCTATGTAGATGCTTACACCAGCTTTGCAGGCGACCATATCGGCACCTACAGCTACGCGTTCATAAACGACGCAGGCGTAGGCTCCCCCCGTGTGGCGGTGAGCCAGGACTATTACCTGGCGTCTGAGGATGCTTCCCTGGGCGATGAGCACCGGGCGCTTCTGGACGCCATGGATGCGCTGGTGGCGACTAACAACAACGAGTTCCTCTTCTCCCAGGCTATGACGTATCCCAGGTTCCCCGTGAAGCTGGAAGATCCTGTGGCCGGATGTGCGGATACCGCAGGCGCCGGCGTGGCCGGTGACCACAGCGGCACCATCACCATCACTGTCAGCCACGACACCAGCAATCCCGATGTGGATACCGAGCGTTACTCCAAGTACTGGCTGCGGCTTGAGGCCTTCCGTAAGACTGAGGTCGTGAACGAGGATGGCACGACGAGCTACACCTACACCCAGGTAGACGACGACGTGTGGGATAACAACGGGAAGAACAACCGTGCCGCCAAGGCCACCAAGGTCAACAACAACAACGGCGCGACGGTGAGCTGGACCGATTTGGCCACAGAGTTCGAGTACCAGGTCTTTGTGGATAAGGTCCAGTCCAACGGCTACCGCGACACCGCCGCCAAGGACGGCTACGGCGGACAGACCAAAAACGTGGGCGTGGAAGGCCTGCTGGGCAGAGTGATGACCGTTACCCCCACAGGCTACAGCATTGAGTACACCTCCGACACGGCCAAGGGACTCCAGGCCAAGGGCACGCTTCCCAACAAGAGCGGCACCTGGGCGGATCTGGGGACCTCGAAGGCGGACCTGTATGTGGCGGGCTATGAAAAGGGATGGGATTCCTCCCTGTATGGCGAGAACTATTACATCGCCTTCAACAAGACGCCTCACGTGAAGCTAGCCTCCGATCCCTATGCCGATGCGGCCAACAATGGCAAGGTGTTTACGGACGCGCAGGGTCAGTACATTCTGCTGGACGACACCTCCGGCGACATGAACTTCAGTCTCCGGATGGTGGCCTGGGATACCGACGGCGTCAGCGATCATGCCCTTCCCTATGTAAACGCCTCTGTCACCGGAACCTCTCTGACCAGCGGCAAGCAGATCCTGAACGAGACGAATAACCTGGCCAAGACGGAAGAGGCTGCGGAAGGCAGCCCCTACACCATGGTGTTTGACGCCAGCGGCCTGCCTACCGGAATTTACGAGAGTGTACAGCTGATGGCGTTTGACGGCGATACAGAAGCCAATCAGACAGCCAATGTCCGGATCGTTGTGAACCGCACGACTCCCATCGTGACCTCTGCCGGCAGCGGCAGCCGCCAGGTGGAGATCGGAAGCGCTTTCGATCTCAGCCAGCTGGGCGTCAATACCAGGCTCCGCGAGGAAAGCAACCTGTCGGTTCAGAAGTCTCAGAACAGAGTGGCCCTGATGGTGATGCCTGAACGGTTTGACGCCGAACTGGGCAGCCACGACCTGACTGTGCTGGAAAACACCCTCTGGAAGGGAACTGCCACAGACTCTGCCGGAATGCTTGCCAAGGCGAAGGCCCTGCTGGGCAGCGACGCCTCCAACAGCAGGTACGTGCAGAGCAGCGGCCTCCTGACGGAGGACGGCCTCCACAAGGCCCTGGGCAGAGTATCTCCTCCCTACGATGCGTATCTGACCATTACAGAGGAGCAGTACAACACCTATAAGGACGATCCCGCCAACGGCGGCAAGGTCCGCAAGGACGTCAACAACTACGTGAATCCTCCGCAGACGCTGTACTGGGCGGAAGCTGAGTTTGCTGTGGAGAATGATCTGTGCCAGTGGCTGACCAATGAAAACGGCACCACCGAGGTAGTGAATGACGAAGCCCTGGTGGATCGGAAGTTCTCCGTATCCCTGGTGACCAACTTTGGCAACAACACGGCTACCACCACTGTGGCCTATCAGCCGAAGCGGGCGCCCATGGTCTCCATCGTCAGCCATCAGGTTATTGGATGGACTCCCACGAAGATCAAGGACGAGTATGAGGTCTACTCCAGAAGGACCATTCAGGACGTCATTGACGAGACGGCGAAAATCACCACAGCGGAGATAAATCTGGACGGCAGTGACCCCACAGACCCCGCCGCTAAGATAGTAAAGGATGAGACCACCGGCAAGGACGTCATGAAGGTGTTCCAGCTTTCCGACTCCAAGGCGCTGGTTTCCAGGAATAGCATTTCCGCCAACGTCAGTTTGGAATTCGGCACCTATTCCAGGTTCGATGAGGTAGGCGTGCTGTTTACCACCGATCACGATTTCAACCCCAACACCGCTACCGTATTTCCGGATGACCTGTCTACCTGTATTGTTACCCGAAGCAACGGCAGCACGATCTTCCCCAACACCGGCTCGTTGAAGAACGTCTTCTCCTTCTACCAGTCCGGTCTGGAGCCCGGCCAGGTGTACTACCTGTGGTCTTACTTCAAAATTCACGCTTCCGGTGATCAGCCGGAAATGATCAAGTACGACCGCACCTACATTGCCCTGGCGACCACGGATGATTACAAGAGGGCGTACTACGGCTTTGAGTACCGCAACGACAGCTTTGAGGAGCCTGCGGGCTCCGAGACCCAGCGTCTGGGCATCACCGTCCAGAGAATGGGCGACTCCGCCGCAGTGGGCACGGTACAGGTCACAGCTGAGTATCTCCAGGCAGATCAGTTCGGCAACGTGCTGAACCAGACAAATCCGGACGGCACGCCGGTTCTGGATGCGGAAGGGGATCCGGTCCCGCTGAAGCTGGAAGGCGAGCAGCTGGAGTGGGCTAAGAAGGTCCTGCACTTTGAGGATGAAAGCCCCACGATGGAATTCGATACCGACGGCACACCGCCCTACTACGTTCCCATGCAGCTGAGTTACGTGAATCAGCCCCAGGGCCACATGGTAGTCCGGCTGAGAATGGAAGTGCTGGAGAGCAAACAGTACTACTGCTACACCATGCCCGGACAGGAGACCATCGACCTCTTCGTTCTTGACAGAGACAGCCCGGTTCTGACCTATAAGCTGGGTGTGTATAACACCAGGCCGGAGACCGGTGAAAAGATCATGGACGAGAACGTAGATGAAAAGACAGGCGAGATCAACTACTACAGCTACCAGTATCCTGGCCTGCAGGTGAACTACCAGGATCTGAGCAATAACGAGCTGCGGATCTACTACTCCAATGTGGGTACGGGCGATCTGGAAAACATCACTGCTACAGTCACCCTGGATGAGGAAGGCAGCACCCCCACCGATATTTTTGAAGTGGGTCTGCCCACACAGACCAGCTTGCTGGCTGGGCTTGAGGTTGGCCAGGTACCGTATGTGACGGTGCGTCCCGCCCGCGGGCTGGAGGACGGCGTCTACACCGCGTGGGTGACCTTGAAGGCCGATAATGTGTCTCCTGCGGATTACGTGAAGGTCCGTATCCAGCAGGTGGTTGGACAGAGCACCCTGAAGGGGCGGATCTACATTACCCCGGGTATGCCCACCGATAAGGAAACTCCCGGCGTGGCGACCATCTACCTGTATGACGCGGCCAGAACCACCTACACCGAGACTACGGACGCTGCCACCGGCAGAGTGATCCCGTCCTTCTCTCAGAAGCCCATGTACACCGTCAAGACGGATGAGTCCGGCTTCTATCAGATCGACAATATCCTCAATGATTACAGCTACTGCATTGTTGTGGAGAGAGAGGGCTACGTGACCTACAACGGCGTCAGACGTTACAACGGCAGTTACCACAGGCAGCTGGTGCCCACCTCCAGCGCGGTCTACGAGTTCAACCTCCGGCTACTGGGCGGCGACATCAATGGCGATCTGAAGGTTACCGAAAGCGACCGTCTGAAGCTGATCGAGTACTACAATACGCACTACGACCGCTCGGTGGAGGCCACTACGGATCAGGAAAAGGAGCGCCGGCGCTGCGACTTCAACCGCGATGGCGTCATCAACGCCCTTGACCGTGCCTTCCTGATCGGCAACATGGGTTCCACCATGGACACCTATGGCAAGAGCGGGCTCTATGGGGCTCTGTCTCCGGTGACGGAGTAAGCGGCGCGCAAGGAGTGGCCGATACCGTAGGATGATCGAAAAATTTTGAACCAAAACGTTCCCCTGCAACGCAGGAAAGCCCTCAGGCGGGTTTCCGCCTGAGTGGCTCAGAGCGATCTGAAAAGATCGCTCTGAACGCAGGGAAGAGGGAGTTTCCCTCTTTTCTGCGTTCAGGGCAATCCTGAGATTTCCTAGATCAATTTCTAAAAAAGATATAAATGAGCACCGGGAATTTCACTCATACCCGGAAATCAGCTCGGGGAAACAAGGAGAGTGGGTTTTATGAAAAAACTACTGCGTCGGACGTTGTCATTCGTGTTGGCAGCAGCGCTGCTGTTCAGCAGCGCGCCCTTGGCGGAGGCGAGGCCAAATACCGAAACGGGTCTGGCGTCGCCGGGTATTCGAATGGAAATGGAAAGCTTCAATGAGAATACCGGCATTTTAGCCATGAGCGTAAAATCCACAGGCATCAATCCGGGCGGACTGCATTCCGGACGCATCCTGTTCTCCGTGGATAAAAGAGTGCTTACCCCTTACCGTGCGGACGGCAAGGGCGCTTTGGTGTACTCTACGGACAGAGGCATCACCGGCGGCTACGGCTCCAAGGGAAATGTCAGCCCCGACGGAACCTTCTCCGAGGCTGTCGGCGGCAGGATCACCAACCCCAACACCAAGGCAGAGGAGCAGGCGGACGAGGCCCAGAGCCGCTATGTGGTGATTGACGGCGTCAATGAAAACGGCAATGACCGCTGGTATCTGAGTTATGAGTTTACCTACGCGGATACTGCCAATATGGCCGGGACTAAGTCCGGCGAAGAAGTGGAAACGGGTATCCTGTACTTCCATGTGGCCAATAACGACATCACCAACCTGGTAAAGGGCAGCTTTGAGCTGGCCTCTCCCTGGGACATCGGCTACGATATGGACGAGCGGGATTATACCAATCCTGACAGCCCTGTTTCCCCAACTGTGGCTTACACCATCGGCGCCATTGAATACCTGAGCCCCGTCAGCGACGGTGGCCGTCAGGAGCTGGGGTACTACTATCGGGTTTTGCCCCCGGATAACGAGAATATCGGCGCTTCCTACTCCAGGCTGCGTCCTATCACCAACGTGATCGACGGCGTGGATTATTCCAACGATCCCACCAGATGGAATATCGGTATCGAGTACGAGGGGTGGGACGTTCCCGCCATTGCCAACCTGTATGTGGGCACTGACAATGCGGAAAAAGCCATCCCCAAGGAGAACGAGAGCGATCTGGTCACCGATTTCGCTTACAAGATCATGGCTGTGGACGTGGAGGGAAATATCCTCGACGGCACAAAAGCGGTTCCAGACCTCACTCCCGCCGACCTGTACTGGGAGTTCTGCACCCAGGACGGCGAGGCCATCACCGACAGCGATCTTCTGCCAAAGGGCGTGTCCCTCCAGACAACGACGGTAACCGAAGAAGACGGAACAACAAAGGACGCCTTTACCGGCCAGCTGGTCGTCACCCGGGAGGCTTCCCGGGACGATGTGAATTATCCCTTTACGGACAACGCCAAAAAAATCTATTTCCGGGCGTCCCGAAACCTCCAGCCCATGGAGGATCACGTTGCGACCCCGCAGATCAACGTCAACAGCAACCGGGTGATCTGCCTGACGCTGACACGGCAGAACCTGAGCCCCAACGGCGTGGCCATTCTGGATGAGGGCGTGGTCTCCGACGGCGGCGACATCAATGTATCGAAAAAAGGCAGCGGCAGTTTCCAGGAGGACGGCAAGGATCTGACAGTGGAGATCCGCGACGTCTATGGCTATCCTGTAACGGTGGCCGGTGAGCTGCGGTTCGGCCTGTCCGATATTACCAACTTTACCCTGGACAAGCAGAACGCTGCCTGGCCCAATGAGGACGGTTATGTGCCGCTGAACCTCTCCTTCGCCCCCGGCAAGGGAGCAAAGGACGTGAACCTGGACGGTAAGGTCGATCAGGTCATCCTCACGGCCACCTATACCCCGAGCCTGTCCAGCACCAGCTATTCCGGCTCCTATACGGCTACGGTGGACAAGGCGGAGTCCGTGTTCAGCGAGGTGAAGCTGGTTCGCTTCCAGACCGGGGACTATCTCGATGAAAATAAGGATGGCACTGTTTCCCTGCGTGCCAGCGCCAGCACGGTTCTCTATGCCTCCGTCTACTATAAGGCCTTCCTGTACGATCAGCACGGAGAGCTGATGGAGGGTAGCAGCATTGCCGACGCAGAGTATAAATGGTCTGCCGTTCCGGTAGGCGGCACGGGCAATATCCTGGTAGCGAATCCCAGCGAAACGACGCAGATCAACACCATCCAGGTGCCCAATACCACCACGGCAAAGAACGTTGAGACCAGCGTGACCGTCACCCTGGGCAAAAACAGCGAGGGTCAGGCCAACACCTACAGCGCTACAGATTCTCTGGAAATCGCCCGCGGCGCTTTGGAGCTGGGCGGCGTGTCCATTACCAGCACCCAGTATCCCAGGGATACCCATGAGGCGGGTAAGGGGTATCAGCTGAAGGCTGTCTATCTGGATCAGTACGGCGTAGAGCTGAACCTGGATGCAGAGGACAACAATCTGGACGCCAGCAAGCTGGAGATGAACTGGTATATCCCCGGCGTCACCCCGGATGCGGCGGGTACTTATGTGAAAAAGGACGGCGATAAGGTCCTGTATTCTCTGACGAAGCAGGGCGTGCTTGTGGTGCAGCCGGATCTTCCCACCGAAGGAGACAACAAGGTCGATGTGATCGTTGCCGTCACTGCCGGGTATGATCGGCAGTCAGACACCGACAGCTATTTGAAGGGTCCCTTCAGAAATTCAAAGACCCTGAGCCGCGGCGCAGTCCGCGCCATGAGCCAGATTAAGCTGACAGTGAACGGCGGCTCCGAAATTGAGGTGCCCACAACCTCCACCAAGACCGTCGGCACCAAGGCCGTTGGAGTTACAGCGGAATTTTACGATCAGTATGAAGCACTCTGGCCGCTGGACGCCGACAACGAGCTGGAATGGAGCCTGTCCGACCATGCGGGTATCACCATTGCGGGGGGCGCCTACAATGCCGGACGCACCGGCCAGGAGGCGACGATGACGGTGACCTCCAACGCGGCTGCCTTTAATGCCGCCGCCGGCAACTCTGAGCCTGTCACCATCACGGCAAATATCGTAGGCCCCGGCCAAAGTGCCGGCATTAAGAACGACGTTACGGTCACGCTGACCAAGGAGACCTCTGCCGCCACCTCTGCGGAGATTGCCAACCGGGCCATTATGAGCCATGGCAAGACCACCCTGGAGTCTGTGGTTTACGACCAGTACGGTACGGTCCTGCCCCATGCCGATGTGACCTGGACCGGCGCGGACGGCCCCACGGATACCCGCTTCAAGACGGATCCCGAAAGCAGCGGCGCGTATACCTACGCTTCCTTTGAGCCGGCCAGCCATGTGGTCACCACCTTCTCGAAGGTGGATGAGGTCCGCGCACACTTTGTGGTAAACAATACGGATCCCGTGGTGCAGACCGAAGCTACCTGGATCCCCGTGAAGGACCCCGGAGAGGCCAGCGACATCACCATCCTTGTCAACGGCGACACGGAAATCCCGATTCCCAAGGCAACCGGCACCAGCGGCACGCTGGAGGAGCTGGGCACCAACACCCTGCAGTTCAGCGCCCATGTGGTGGATGGGACAGGGATGGACATCGGCTCCGACAATGTTGTGTGGGATATTGAAGGCGAGCATACGGGCATCACCGTGGACGGTACGGGCTTAGTAAGCGTGACCGGCGAAGCGGAGGTCGGCGAGTACTGGCTGGTCGCTGTGGACAAGACCACCGGCGTCTACGACCGGATGCAGTTCTCCACCTACCTGGAGGAGGACCGCAAGCTGACCTTTGCGGACTTTGGTCCCGAAACGGTGCCTGTCAACACCGCCACGCCCCTGGTCCCCGTTTATTACGATCAGTATGGGAAAGAAATGAGCTCTCAGGGCGTGGCTGCGTCCTGGGCTTACGTGGAAGAGGGAGAAGGGCAGAACTGGCTGGATGCTGGCATGGGACGTGTGTATCCCCCCTCCAGCCCGACCAGCAGATTCTGCACCGTGCGGCTGACTGCCAGGAAGAGCACGGATGGACCGGTTTCTGTGAAGAAACGGCTGTATGCGTCTTCCCTGGATTCCAGCGCGGTGGTCAGCTTGCAGCTTAACGGCAAGGATATGACCATTGACCCCGCCCAGGAGGTCACCCAGGATATTACGGCCAGACGTCTGGACGCCCAGGGCCTGACCGCCGGCATCCTCACCTCCACCTATGTGGATTGGTCGGTTTCTGCCCCCGGTATGCCCGAGGGCTCTGTGACGATTGCCCGGAAGTCCGCAGCTTCCAGCAACCGTGGCACAGGCACACTGAGAATTCACCCCAATGCAAAGCCCGGCCGCATTCGGATCACCGGTACGCTGTACAACTCCTCCGGCGTTGCCCAGGGCGTTACGGGTACGCTGGACTTGGACCTCACCTATTCCCCGGCCAGCGTCAGCACGCCGTCCACTGTGGACATCGTCAACAGAAGGGCGCTGAAAGACGGCCAGCCCCACCAGCTCACCGCGAAGCTGTATAACGCCTTTGGGGTGGAGATCCCCACCAATTCCGGCACTGATTTTACCTGGTCCATCAGCGGCGGCGCGCCGGAGGGCGTCACCCTGGAGGCTTCCGGTGTGCTTACGGTTGCGGAGACCTTCACCGGAACGACCATCCCGGTGACCGTTGCCGCCAAGCAGGACGCAGGCGTTACCGACAGCGAGACCCTGCAGGTAAGCACAGAAGCTCCTGCCCTGACCTCTGTGGAGGTGCAGCCTGTAGTAGGCGGGGATTACATGTACATCCCGCCCACCCAGAACGGCGCCAACATGGAGCGCGTCAGCGTGTTCAAGGCCATCGGCTACGATCAGTACGGCCAGGTGGTCAGTACGCCCAATGTCCAGTGGAGCCTGCGGAGCGCGCCCAACGGCATGACCGTTACACAGCACGGCGTTGTGAAGATCAACTCCGCCACCTCCACCAGCGACGCCACGGAGATCATTGCGTCCGTAACGAAGGAGGACGGCACGGAGATTTCCGATTCCTCCACCTTCAGCGTGGTGTATGAGGACGATGTGCTCACTTCTCTGACGGTTCACCAGACCCTGCTCTACAGCAAGGACAGCCCTGCCTTTTTGCAGGCGGATTACTGGAACCAGTATCACAAGCTCATGCAGCCTTACGGCACCCCGGTGTGGGAAATGGTGGACATCGGCGACCATCCCGAAACCGATGTGACCCCTGCCGGCAAGGCTTCCTATAACGAAAACGCCACCTGGTTCACCGTACAGGTGGCCAAGGGCCGTGTTGCCAGCCCGGTGACAAGGATCACCATCAGCACGGAGCTTCCCCGGGTCAATGAACTGATCCTGACCGCAACGCCGACCAGTGTGACCACAAGGGGCTATTCCGCCTCCGGTTATCCCCAGACCGAGACCTTTACGGTCCGCGCCTCTGCCAAGGATCAGTACGGCAAGAGCTTTGAGAACCGGGGTGAAAGCTACAAGTTTATCGGACAGAATGCCATTACCTGGGAGAAGGTGGACGCCGATCCCAGCGTAAGGCTGAATCCCGCCGCCAACCAGAAGAATTATCCCCAGGCGGTCCTGGTGGTGAACAGCGATACGCCGGTGGGTCCCATTACGGTGAAGGGTACTGTGCACCCTGCCGATGGCATTGAGGTTGTGGGAACCGCAGTCTGTACGGTCAACCGCAATCCCTCCACGGTGCAGGGCATCCGGCTGAAGACCTCTCACACCATCGCCTCCTCCGCCAAGCCCATCCAGCTGGAGCATGAATACTATGACCAGTACATGTCGCCGGTAGAGGTGGAAGGAGCCGGCGCTACCTGGAGGCTGATCTCCTCCGTGGAGACGGATACCTCGGAAAGCGCCGTCAAGGCCACGCTGTCCTCCGACGGCCAGCTGCTGCTGGGCGATACCACCACCCGTGTGGTGGTAGAGATCACCGCCGATCCCGGCACCAGCACGGATCCGCTGGTGGCGGCTTTGGCTGGTTCCCCTGTGCAGGAGACCATTACCATCAGCCGTGAGGCCCCCAAGGCCACCACGGTGAGAATCGTGAAGCACGAGGGTACGGTTCCGGTGTACGCGCCGGAGGTGGGCGTTACTGCCAAGGTGGAATATATCGCCCGGGTTTATGACCAATACAACAAGGAAATCACCGACAGCTCCCTGAACTGGAGCTATACCGGTGTGACCACCGGCGTGGACCTGAAGACGGATAAGATCATGGTGAATGGCCAGCGGGTCAATCACTGCACCGTTACCATTGACAGCTCCGTTCCGTCCGGAGCCGTGACCCTTACGGCTGTGGACCGCAGCAACGGCGGCGTCAGCGGCAATGTGGTCTTCAACATTCTGGCCCAGCCGGGCGAGTCCGTGCTCTCCGGCCTGCGGATCAACGAGGGCTTCCTGCCCGACCTGGCCGACGGGGAGAGCAGCGAGATCGCTCTGAGCTATGTATGCCTGGATCAGAGAAGCCATGTGATGTCCTACGAGCCCACCAATCCGGTGAGCTGGACCGTGGTGTCCGCAGGTTCCGGCGGCGTGTACTTCAGCGAGGCGCCCCGCAACAATGTGCTCCACTACGATTCGGACGCCAAGGAGGTCACGGTGGAGCTGACGGTGGACGGCGTTTCCACTACAAAGACCCTGTATGCTGCGGCTGCGTCCCAGATGACGCGCATCGAGGTCACCGGTCCCAGCACCATCAATGCGGATGCGGGAACGGTCACGTATACGGCCACTCCCTATGACCAGTTCAATAATGTTCTGAACAAATCCCTGCTGGACAATGCGGTGTGGAGCCTTGTGGGCGCGCCCGAGGGCATGACCATCGACAGCCATACCGGCAAGGTGACGATCACCACCGCCGCCGCGGCCACGGAAGATGTGACCGTGATGGTAAAGGACTACGATACCGGCGTGCTGGGCAAGACCTTTGTAGACGTTACCCGGAGGGGAGACGCCTTTGCGCCCAAGACGCTGGAGATCTACAACACGGTATTCCCTGCGGGCACCAAGGCTGCCCGGCTGGAGGCCGTGGCCTACGACCAGTACAACGTGGAGGTTCCCATTGAGAACCGCACGGATATTGCCTGGCAGACCACGACTGCCGGCACTCCCGCCAGAATCACGGTGGATACCGAAGACGTCAGCGAGTATGGCATGATCACCTTTGGCGGCGCTACGGAAGTTGGCGTGCAGGCCGACTGGACCGATCAGGGCCTGACCGCCAGGGCGACGCTCCATGTCAACGGCGATCCCTCTGTGCTGGAGAAGCTGGTGATCCAGCGGGTGGCTGGTTCCGGCCCCGTGCCGATCCCCGCCAGGGAATATGGCGCGGATAACAAAGCCATCGACCGCACGAGCTCCCTGGGCTTTGAGGCCTATGGCGTCGACCAGCACGGCTTGGACTTCAATGGCGGTCAGCCTATGACCGGCATTAAGTGGCAGGTCGCCGGTTCCTCCTCAAAGGGAATCAGTATCAACAATTACGGCGTACTGACCGTTACCAGCGCAGCGGAGGAAGGGAAGATCGTCATCACTGCTGTGGACGAGGCCACCGGTATCTTTGCCGTAACAGAACTGATGCTGACAAAGGACGGCTCAGAGTACTTCTCCATCGACATCAAACAGAAGAAGCTGCTTCCCAATAAGACCACCCAGCTGGAGGCGGCCTATTACGATCAGTATGGCCAGCCCACTTTCCGGCGCGGCGTGGAGTCCTGGTTCTGCCATGATGCAAAGCCTGCCGCGGATAACGCCTGGTTTATCGATACTGCCGGCACCCTGTACATTGCGCAGGATACCACCAGTGTGACGCTGGAGGTGCAGTCTGCGGGCGTGTCTTCTGGTCTGCTGGAGGTTCCCGTATCCTCGGATGCTACCATCCCCGCCTCCATGGAGGTCAATGTTTATAAGAGCGACATGCCCGTCCGTGTGGACGGAAAGACAGACCAGACTGTGACCTTTAAGGCCACCATCTTCGACCAGTACGGTGTGGAGACGGATCTAGCCGACGTTTTGAAGGGCGATTCCGCCATTGTGTGGAAGCTGCAGAACGCTCCCAAGGGCGCGACCTGCGTCCCCTCTGCGGAGAAGAAAGGCGTCGTTTCCGTGACCATTCCCAAAAACGCGGAGGCCCTGGCCAATGTCCGCGTTGTGGGCACCTATCAGGAGACCCCCGGCGTGGATACGGCCATCAGCGGCTATGCCAGTTTTGCGGTGCTCCGGGAGTCCTCTGTGCTCAGCGGTGTGGAGATCGTGGAAAGCGGTTTCCCCATGGGCACGGAAAAGGGCGTTTTGCACGTGCGCTGCCTGGATCAGTTCGGTTCGGAGATGAAGAAGCCCGCTACCGCCACTGTTTCCTGGAGCAAGAGCAATGACAACGTGACCATGACCACCCTGGACGACGGCAGTGCGGAGCTGACCTTCCATAACGAGACTTCCGTGCCTGTCAGCGTGGAGGTCCGGCCCAGTGCGGCTTCGACGGATTCCTTTACCGCCAGAAAGACCATCACTTTGGGTACCGGACGCCATCTGTCCCGGATCGAGGTGGCCTCCCTGTCCGGAAACGGCGTTGAGGTGCCCGATGCCGCCAACAGCGATTCTCCCGCCACGGCGCTGTTCCGGGCCACGGCTTACGACCAATACAACACCGTTATGTCCGGCGATGACGTACACATTTCCTGGTCTCTCAGCGACCGCTCCAACGAGCTGAGCATTTCTCAGACCGGTGCTCTTACGGTGTACAGCGGCGCCCAGGCAGGAGAGCTGACGATTTATGCCGCGGACAGCGACACCGGCGTTTACGGTTCCTATACCATCAATGTCATGCGGGACAATCCCGTGTACACCTATCTGGAGATCGAGCAGAAGGCCCTGCCGGACGAAAATGTGCAGACGATGGAGCTGGTGCCGGTTTGGCTGGATCAGTACCGCACGCCCATGGTTCCCCAGGGTTCCGTGACTTGGAGCGATTTTGAGGCAAACGGCTATGATACCAAGCTGAGAACCCTGGCCGACAACAAGGCCGAGTTGAATCCGCTGGATCCCAGCACCACCGAGGTGTCCTTCACCCTCAGGTCCAGAGGGATCAGCTCCGGCAAGATCACGCTGCTCCGTGCCGGCGAGGAATATGTGGATAAGGTGGTTGTCAGCCGGAAGGGCTCCGGCGCCCTGATCGTGCCTCTGCCCGGCGGCAGCAGCCAGACCGCCGAGTTTGAATGCGCCGTTTACAACCAGTACGGCAACGAAATGACCGGCGATTCCATCGGTTCCATCCGGTGGGAGCTGATGGGCGCGTCCGGCGGCATGACCATCGACAATAACGGCGTGGTCACTGTGGATTCCACCGCCATCAGCGAGGACGTGCGCGTTGTTGCCAGGGAGTCCACCTCTACCAAGTCCGGCTCCGCCACACTGGTGGTCCGCCGGGAAAGCCCTGTGTTCAGCGCAGCCAGGGTCAAGAATGATTACATCCCCTTGAGCGATGTGCCCAAGTTTACCCTTACCGCTGTGGCCCTCGACCGCTATGGCGAGGAGATGAGCGGCTACGATGAGATCACCTGGACCCTGGTGTCCGGCGCAGATAAGGATCCCAGCGGCGGAGCCGACATTCCCTGGACGGGCTCCAGGGACGGCGTAGCGCTGGATCCCATCACCGGCGAGCTGACCTTCGACGCCAGCCTGTCACAGGTTGTGGTGAGGGCAGACGTTGCCATGTACGTTTGGAACAGCGCCACCGGCGAGGCTTATAAGCTGAGCTATACCACCCCCGATAAGACGGTTGTCGTCAGCGACGCTCCTTCTGAGCTTCGGGAGGTCAAGGTGACCCGTACCGATGGGTTCGGCACGGTGTATGTGCCTTACGGCAGTCAGCCTGCAAAGACGGCCACCTTTGCCGCCAGCGCTGTGGACCAGTATCTGAAGCCCATGGCGGATGTGCCCTTCAACTGGGAACTCAGGGGCGCTCCCGGCACTGTCAGCGCTGTCAGCACCGGGGCCTCCGGCCAGAATGCTGAGGTCAATATTCTTGCCAATACGGAAAGCGCCAATGTGCAGGTGATTGCCACCGGCAATTCCGGCGGCGGAGACGTCAGCGGCAGAGCCATCTTGGTTCTGGACCGCGGCCGCAGTAGCCTGGAAACCATCGAAGTGGTGGAGGATTCTCTGGCTTACGGCTCTACCGCGGCCCAGCTTCACGCCAACTACTACGACCAGTATGGCACGGAGATGGACTACGATGGTCTCAGCGAATGGAATGTGATGAAGACCGATCCCGAGAGGCTTTTGCAGGAGAAGAAGGTCTCCATTGAGGACAGCGGCATGCTGACCCTGACGACGGATGCGGAGCGGGTCTCCGTGCGTGTGTCCGCCCAGGGCAAGACCTCTCTGACCAAGGAGATCGTGGTGACCGGTACGCCCAGGACCTCCAAGGTCGTTGTGACGAAGGAATACGGCGGACAGTCCGTGACCGTGCCGCCTTACTCCGGAGAAGATGTGCAGACCAACAGCTATGTGTTTACGGCCCAGGCCTACGACCAGTACGGCGCCAAGACCAACGGCTCTTTCGGCTGGGCTCTGGAGAATGCTCCCGACGGCATTTCTATTGACCAGAACGGAATGCTGACCGTGACCAGCGCCGCCGCCGAGCAGAAAAATGTGCGCGTGATGGCTGTGGACCTGCTGTCCGGCGTGATCGGCGAGTACACCATTGACCTGATCCACGGTGTACAGCGCGCCAGCCGCGCCAATATCAAGGAAGATTCCGTAGCTCCCGACAGGGAGACCCAGCTGACAGCCCAGATGCTGGATCAGTTCGGCGAGCCCATGAGCTTTACCGAAAAGCCCCAGTGGGACTGCGATTCTGCGACCGCCTCCATCACCGAGGACGGAAGGATCACTCCCAAGACCGACGCCAAATATGTGACGGTCCGGCTGACCATCGGGGATAAGAGCACGGAAAAGACCATGAGTGTAGGGTCCAAGGCCGTTCTGTCCCGGATCGAGGTGACAGGCGAGCAGACCATCACCATTTCTTCCGTGTACAATCCCTCCGTGACCTACAACGCCACCGGATATGACCAGTACGGCAAGTCCTATCCTGCGGACTTTATCTGGTCCGTGGAGGGCGCGCCCGAGGGCGTTAAGATGAGCTCCAGCGGCCGCATGACCTTCGCCAAAAACGAAGAGACCGGCCTGGTGGAGATCAAGCCCACCAACAATATCAAGGTGATCGCCGCCTCTGAGACAGGCCGCGTTACCGGCAGCATGAAGGTAAGCCTGATCAGTGAGACCAGCACCCTGACCTCCCTGGGCGTGGAGGAGACCGGTATCCCCGGCGGCCGCGCAGGAACTACCGTCACCCTGACGCCTCTGTTCCTGGATCAGTACAGCCGTGAGATGGAATACAACGGCCGCGTGACCTGGGATATTATCAGCAGCCGTCCCGAGAACAGCGTTACCGTGGACGAAAACAAGAGCGGCGTCTACACCTTCCAGCGTGACGACGTCACCGAGATGACCGTGCGCCTGTCTGTGACGGTGGACGGCAAGGAGATCACCTCTGAAAAGACGGTTACCGTGGACGGCGTACCCACCAAGCAGGATATTGTCCTGCCTGTGGGCGGCGATCCCAGCCATGCCGCTGCGGTAGAGGTGACCCGGAAGGGCGCCGAGGGCGACGCCATTATTCCCGGCGTCGGCAGTCAGGTCTTTGTGGTGTTTGAGGCTCGGGTATTCGACCAGTACCACAAGGAGCTCAGCAGCAACTTCTACTGGTCCACAGTGGGCACTCCTACTGGCGTGACCGTCAGCAACGGCGGCGTTGTGATCGTCACCAGCGATGCGGAAGAGGGCGTTGTGCAGCTGAAGGCTACCGACTCTCTCAGCGGCATCAGCGGTATTGGATACCTGGCGCTGCGCAGGGCCGAGAGCAAGGTCGCCTCCATCAAAATTTTGACAGACACGGTGCCTGATGACGGCAACGTGGCCCTTTCTGCGGAATACAGAGACCAGTACGGCCAGCTGATGGATTACAAGGGAGCCTCCGTGTGGAAGCTGGAATCCAGCGAGACTGGTACGGTTTTGCAGGGCAACCAGCTCCATATCGCTAGCGGCTCCGCTACGGTTTCCGTAACGGCCGAGGGCGTGAAGTCTCCCTCGAAGACCCTGTCCATCAGCTCCAATAAGGCGGATGACATCGTCGCCCTGTCCATCGGCGGTGACGACAGCGTTGCTATTCCTCCTTATTCCGGGAGCGGGGAGGCCGGGACCTCCTCCAAGACCTATACGGTCAAGGGAATTACCGCTGCCGGTACCGACGCGGCCTCTCTGCCCGGCACCCTGACCCTGACAGCGGCCACCATGGACGGAACGACCCTGTCTACGAGCATTGCGGGTCCGGACGACGTTATGGCCTTCCTGGCCGATCTGACCACGGCCTCCGGTGATCTGACGATTTCCAGCAGGGCTGCCAACCTGAGCACGCTGCCCACGCAGATCAAGCTGACGGCGACCCATACCTACAGCTCGTCCTCCGGCAACATCACTGCCACCGGCGAAAAGATCGTGACCATCCGCAGGGATACCGCGGTCCTTACCAGTATCAGGATCCAGCCTGAGGGCAGCGAAACGGCCCATATCGCCTCTGATGCCGTGGAGCTCCCTCTGTCTGTGAAGTTCTACGATCAGTATCAGAAGGAAATGTCCTACACCGGTCCTGTCACCTGGGAGCTGACCGAAGAAGCGGAAGGCGTCACCCTGACGACGGACGGCAAGGTAACGCTGACCGAAGAGGCGACGCAGTTCCAGGTGAAAGCCACTGTGAACCCTGCGGGAGGCGCAGTTATTTCCTCTGATCCCAAGACCTTCCAGGTGGGCCAGGCCCAGCGTTTGGCCAGCATCGTGGTGCTGCCCATCACCGGAGAGACCGGCGTTCTGCCGGTGGAGGTGGCTCCCTATGCAGGCGGCCTGGAGCAGATCAATACCGTCCAGTACGAGGCACGGGCCTACGACCAGTATGACTTCCCCATGGACGCCACCTATATTTGGGAGGTCACCCCCTCGACAACCGGTGTGTCGGTGAACCAGGGCGGCCTGGTCAGCGTGACCAGCTCCGCGCCCATTGGAAGAACTGTTACCATCAAGGCCAGCGACCTTGGCAGCGCCGTGTACGGCACTGCTCAGCTGAAGACGGTGTATGAGGGCGCCCAGGGCTTTGCCAGCGTGCGCATTGACACCCAGATGGTGCCCGCCCAGGACGGCGAGTTCCAGCTGGTGGCCTCTCTGCTGGACCAGCACGGCCAGGTCATCACCACCACCGATTCCGACGATTTCAAAGCGGCTGTTGCGGACGCCACCAAGAATACCAAGGTAGAGTGGTCCGACCCGCCTCTGGCCCAGGAGACGGAGACCGGTGTTATTGCCACCCTGCGGTCTGATACCGGTTTCCTGACCTATCGCACCATCAACAGCTCCACCGGTGAGGTCACCGAAAGGATGAAGCCCGGCGATACCATCACCGTCCGCGTTATTATCACCTACAATGGCGTGCGCCGGTATTCCGAGCCCACGGTGATCCGTCTGGGCGGCGAGGCCGAGCCTACCACGCTGGTCATCGAGGCCAGCAAGCCCACCAATAACGGCGACCGTGTGACTCTGGACGGAAATGTCACCACGGTGCAGATCCCCACCACCCTGGGTATTTCCGTGCCTCTGCGGGCCCGGATCTACGACCAGTATGGCCGCACCACTTGGAACGACGGCATCCAGGACAAGGATATTGCGGAAATCGTGAATACGGAAAGCGGCTCCTTTATCTGGAGTATGCTGGACAACGCCACCGATGTGAGCCTGACGCCTGCGGGCAGGTCTGATTACAGCAACAGTATCCGCGTGGCGGCCATGGCCCCCAAGAAGGAGAACATCCGTATCACGGCGTCCTATACCGATCCTGCGACCCAGAAGACCATCACGGGCGCCGCCTACCTGAACGTCACCCATGACGATCCCATTCTCAGGGGCATTTCCATCAAGGAAAGCTACATGCGCAAGATCGTGGGCAAGGTGGCCCTGACGCCTCAGTTCAGGGACCAGTATGGCGATCCCATGGCCACTCCCAAGGAGGAGTATTACACCTGGACCTCCAGGGGCGAGCTGCCGGAGGGCTCTGTTTCCATCGACAGAGATACCGGCGTCCTCACGCTGGACGGCTCCCAGGGTATCGTCTACGTGACGGTGGAATACCGGGTGAACAATACCGGTACGCCGCTGACAGAGGTGGATCATCCCATCCGGTTCGGCGATAACGAAAAGCCCTATGATATTTCCCTGACCCGTGACCGCGGCGAAAATCCCGTGATGATCCCCGCCCCGGCCAACGGCGTTATCCAGTATACCAGCGTGGCGTATACCGCCACCGTTGTGAACCAGTATTACGAGGAGATCGACAGTAAGGTCACCTGGCAGATGGAGCCCGAGCAGGTTCCCGGCGTCACGCTGAACAGCTCCGGCGTTCTCATCGTCACCAGCGAGGCTCCCGATGTGGACATTGTGGTGAAGGCCATTGAGAACACCTCTGGCCTGTGGGCTTCCGATCCCATCAGCCTTGCCCGGTATCCTTCCCAGCTGAAATCTGTTCGGGTCAAGGACACCAAGGTCCCCAAGGCCGTGGTGGATCCCGATCCCGGCTATCAGCTGACCTATGAGGCCATTGACCAGTACGGTACGGCGTATCCCTATCAGCCCATGAGCGATCCCAAGTGGACGCTGATCGAGGAAGAAAGCGATCCGGGCGCTACCCTGAGCAGGTCCGGCCTGCTGGTGATGGGCGGGGCCAACAGGGTCACCGTACAGGTGGAAGTGGACGGCATGGCGTCTCCCAAGCAGGAGCTGGTTCTGTCAGACCCGGCCAAGCTTTCTGAGCTGAAGATCACCGGCGACGGCGAGATCCCCGTTTGGGGCCATGCAGGCATTGTGATCGAGGACCTCCAGGGCGATACGCTGAAGGAGTACACCGTAGAGGGCTACGACCAGTACGGCCGTGTCTGGGAAGACCTGGGTACGATCAGCTGGGACGTGCGCCACAGCCTTCCCGGCGACTATTCCATCGGCGCCAAAACGGGAGATACCACGGGGAAGGTCGCCACGCTGACAGTTCCCGCTACGGCGCGTGAGGGATCCTATCTCACCATCGTGGCCACCAGCTCGGAAGAGGGCCGCGCCAATGTTGAGGGCACGCTGCCCGCCGTGATCGTCTACGGCGAGGCGTTCCCCACGGTTGTGAAGATCAACGAGACAGGCTTCCCGGCGGATGAACCCGGGCAGATCACCCCCCACCAGCTGACCCTTTCCTATGAGGACCAGTATGGGCGGGCCATCGACGCTCCGGAATCTTCTGTAAAGACATGGAGATCTACGCCTGGTACGCATATTCCGATCGCCAGCAGCGGCGTGCTCTATTTCACCGTTACCGAGAGCGGCGCCAGCGTTACCCGTGATTCGATCCCGGTGAGCGTTTCCGTTTCCTATACCAATCCCTATACCGGCGGAGCGCTGACCCTCACCGACAGCACCACCATCGTTTCCGGCAAGAGCCCCGAGGCCAGGACCGTAAAGGTCACCCGCGGCGACAACGGTTCCGGCGCGGTGCGCATTCTGACCGATAAGGTGCGCTATGTGCCCATGCTGGCTCTTACCTACGACCAGTATAATACCAAGTACGACAAGCCGGTGCAGGAGGACTACGACTGGAGCGTGGAGGGCATTACGGACGGCTCTGTCACCATTAATGACAGCGGCGTTGTGGCAGTGTCCACTAAGGCGAAGGTCGGCACCGTTACCATTAAGGCCATCGGCCAGATCAGCGGTATCGCCGGAACTTACGAGCTTCTGCTGGATAAGGGTGAAGACCCTGCGGACGATCAGGACGTCCTGACCACCGTGCAGGTTTCCACCACCACCTTGGCGCCCTCCGGCTCCACCAATCTGGAGATGGAAGGCCTGAACCAGGACGGCCATCTGATGGAGCTGCCTGAAGGGGCGACGGTTCTCTGGGAGGTCACCGATCCTGCCAGCGGCGCCAGCTTTGCTCCCGGCAGCAGCCTGCTGACCCTGGAGGACGGCGTCGACAGTGCCACGGTCATCGTGACGGTCACCGACCCGACCCAGAGCGATGACAAGGGCGACCCGAAGAAGATCGTCAGCAAGCCCGTGACCCTGACCAGGGGCAGTGCGCCTGTGTTTGCGGGCCTGTCCATGACCCTTCAGTACAACGGGGCTGATGTGACAGAGGTGGCGGTTCCCAAGCAGAATCCCAGCGATCCTGAGGCGGACGCCAGCATTCAGATCACGGCGGACGTCCATCGTCTGGACCAGTACAACAATGAGTATACCGGCACCGAGGAATTGGTCTTCTCTCTGGAGACCATGGCCGACGGCGTGTCGATTTCCAGAAACGGCGTGGTGAAGGTGGAGCCCACGGCCCCCGCCGGTGAGGTGCGGGTCAAGGTAGCCAACAAGGAAGGCACTATCTCCACCACCGCGTCTGTGATGCTGACCCGCGACGCCAGCCGGCTTACCTCTGTCAGCATTGTGCTGACCAAGCAGGAGGAGGGCACCAATGTGTGGCTGCTGCCTCCCAATGCCATGGCCGATGCAGGCGGCGTCCGGCTGGAGGCAAGATACCTTGACCAGTATGGCAAGGAAATGGCGGCTCCCCAGGATGCGGCATGGTCCGTGACCCCGGGCGACGGCTCCAGCATTGACGAAGACGGTCTGCTGAAGCTGGGCGCTTCCCGCCAGACCACCGTGACCCTGACTGCCAGCGATGACGAGGGCGCTGTGAAGAGCGACTCCAAGGCCGTGAAGGTCGATCCCGATCCCGATGCGGTGGAGACGGTGGCGGAGATCGTGGTGCGCCGTACCGACGGCGAGGGCAATATCATGGTGCCCATTGCCGGTCAGAAGGCCACCGCATCCTTCAGCGCCACGGTGAAGAGCCAGTATGGCACCGTGATGAAGGACGAGCCTGTCACCTGGCTGCTGCCCGATAACCTGAAGGGCGTCACCATCGACGTGGCCACCGGCAACCTGCGGGTGACCAATGAGGCGCCCAGCTACAACGGCCTGCGGGTCGTGGCTATGCACAGTAACGGCGTAATGGGCCAGACTACGGTAAACATTGCCCGCGGCGAGGCTGTGCTTTCGAAGATCACCATTGCGCCTGCCCAGTTTGAATTTGCTCCCGACAAGGTGGAGACCACCCTGCGGGCCCTGTGCTATGACCAGTACGGCAATCTGATGAAAACGCCTGAGCATATGCGCTGGGATAAGCTGGATTCCGATCCCCAGAGTATCGGCGACAACATCACCGTTGAGCTGGATAAGGACACCGGCGTGCTCAAGCCGCTGGTGGACGACCTGAAAACTGTTGTGGTTCAGGTCACTGCGCTGGATCCCCATTCCGGCGTGGACGTCCTGTCCTCTGACAAGACCACCCTGCATGTGGGCTCCGCTCCCAGGTTGGCCTCTCTCAAGCTGACCCCCTCCGCGGCGTATCTGAACGTCCCCGAGGTGAAGGTGGAAAATGACGAGAGCTGGTCCGCCGTCCTGGAGGAGGGGAAGGAAACCCTCACCATGACGCTGACGCCTCTGGACCAGTATGGCAACGAGTTCTGGAACTATCCGGGCGGATTCACCTGGAATGTGGAGGGTAATGTGGAAGGCGTGTCCGTAGAGAACGGCGTCGTCACCATTACCAATAAGACCCCTGAGCTCGATCAGATCGAGATCACCGCAACCGCCGAGAACGGCGCTACCGGTTCCGCTTCCTTTGCCACCTACCGCAGCGATCCTGTGGCGAAGTATGTGGTGGTGGAGGAGGACGGCAAGGTCCTGCCGCCTCTCAACCAGCAGCTCCACGCGGCGTACCGTGACCAGTACGGCGATCCGCTTCCCGGCACGGTGGCTGGATGCACCTGGAACTCCGCTGTCAGCTCCACCGGTACTGCTACCGCCGCGCTGGCTTCCTCCGGAAACCCTGTGGATGTGACTTACACCGAGGGTACCGGCGCTGTCAGCATGACAGTGTACCTGTTCCCGGCAGGATATTCCGCTCCCACGGCCCACGTGAGCTTCGGCACCACCAACACGCGGACGCTCTCCAGCCTGGAGCTGACCAAGCGCCCGGCGGATACCACTGTAGCTGTGCCCGAACCCGGCAAGGCCGACAACATGTTCAGCTTCGGCGTGGATTATCTGGATCAGTACGGCGACAGCCTGACGGATCAGCTGTCACCTCTGCCGGCGCTGTCCTGGAAGCTGCTGGGAGACCATCAGGGCATCACGATCAATGAAAACGGCATTGTCACCGTCAACAGTGACGCTGCCGATGACCAGGCCATCACCGTTACGGCCACTGAGCCGCTGTCCGGCGCCTATGGCACGTTCACCTTCTATACCAAGCGCGCGGATTCCGTGCTCACCGGCATTGAGGTGCGCGAGGATGCGATCCCTGCCGGGCAGTCCACTTACACGCTGACGGCCAAGTACACGGACCAGTACGGCGCGGAGATGAGCTATGAATCTGCCTCTCCCAGGTGGACTCTGGTTTCCTCCGAGCCTGAGGGCGTCACCATCGGCCAGCTGGACGGCGTGCTGACCCTGGCCAGCGACACCACCTCCGTGACGGTCCGTGTGGCAGACCCAGCCCTGGGCAAGGTGTCTGCGGACAAGACTCTGCCCGTTGGCGGCGAGCCCTATGTGGCCAAGGTGGTCGTCACTCGTCAGGGGACCGGCACCGGTGTGGTTTCCGTGCCCACCAGCGGCGAGGGCGCCAAGACCGTTGACTTCAAGGTGGAGATGTACGACCAGTACAACAGGAGCCTCTCCGTGAATCCGGGCGATGTTGTATGGACCCTCAATGGCGCTGGCAAGGGCGTCAGTGTCGCTCCCGGAAGAGACCCCAACCTGGGCACTGTCACCGTGGCGCCCGGCGCGGAGACCGCCTTGAACATCATGGTTACCGCAGCCTCTACCGACAACGGCATTTCCGGCTACGCCCTTTTGAATGTGCGCCGTGAGGTGCGGGAACTGACCTCCATCAATATCAGAAATATTGCGATTCCCAGCACGGACGCTGCCGGCCTTACGGCCGAGTGCGCCCTAGAGGCTGTGGCGTTGGACCAGTACGGCGATGAAATGACCGGCAGGACCTTTACCTGGGCTCTGTCCGATATTACGCCGGCGGGCCAGGCGGCCATGAGCAGTGATGCTGGCAAGAGCAATGTGCTGACCTACAGCAAGGATCTGCAGCAGGTCACCGTTACCGCCCAGGACACGGTCACCGGAGTGACCTCCGAGCCCAAGGTCCTGCAGGTGAAGAACATGGGCGCTCCCGCTCCCTCCGAGGTGGAAGTGAAGCGTGTCAGCGGCCAGGCGGTTATGCCCATTCCCACTCTGGCTCAGGGCAGCAGCTCTCTGGACTTTGAAGCTGCTGTGTACGACCAGTACGGAAGCCGCGTGGATATTGCCGCGGCCGGATATGCGCTGGCCTGGTCTATCGAGGGCGCTGCCATTGTGGACAACAGCATCAGCGTGTCGGATGGCACTGTGACGATCCTGCCTGGCGCCCCCGTGCAGAACGTGGTCAAGGTCCGCGCCACTGTGGTGCAGGCTTCCGATCCCGCGGAAAGCACCGGCGTGTACGGCGAGAGCTCCTTTGCCACCAGCAAGGAGGCCAGCCTCCTCATGCGGACACAGCTGGTGCAGACCGGCGTGCAGCCTGATTCTGTCAATCAGCTGACCGCCAGGTTCATCGACCAGTACGGCGTGGAGATGCCCTATGTGGGGCCTGTTTCCTGGAGTGTTACCTATGTGACCTCCCAGTTTGTGGATAAGTGGTCCATGACCAGTTCCGGACTGCTCACCATGGCTCCCATCGACGATTCCGAATTTGATGGCGTGACCGATCCAAAGCTCACTGTGCGCATCGACGCCGGTACGGCCAACAATGTACACATGGTGGACGACGGCGGCCAGCAGGTCGAGAAGAACGGCGACGATCTGGCTATCCGCAAGGCAGAAGCCCCTTACCTGGATCAGATCAAGGTCACCCAGAAGGGCGGCGCCGCCGCGGTGATCATTCCCGTCAGCGGCTCTACCATGGCAGACTTTGAGGTCGCGGGTTACGACCAGTACGGCTTTGAGTACGCGATCACGCCCACCTGGTATCTGACCGGCGATCCTCAGGACGTGACCATCAATCAGCGGGGCCTGGTCACCGTCGGCAGCTCTGCCGAGGAGACCACGGAAACCCGCAGGTACTATGTGAGTGTTTCCGATACGGCTACCGGCAAGTCCGGCAGGGCCGAGCTGGTCCTGGCCTACGATGTGCCTGTGCTGACCAATATTCTGGTGACGCCGGACGCTCTGGATCCCAACCACAATTCCATGACCATGAATGCGGTGGCCATCGATCAGTATGGCCGCACCATGGGCGGTCTGGCTCCCGCGTACAGCGTGAAGGCCTTCACTGGCGGCGCCGTATCCGTGTCCGGTTCTGTTTTGCACTACACCGAGGAGACCGAGAGCGTGACCCTGGAGGTCACCATGAACGGCGTTACCGTGGAGAAGACCCTGACCAAGGGCGGCCCCTCCAAGGTGGATAAGATCCTTCTGGACACCGTTCCCTCCGGCCAGACTGACCTGGCTGTGCCTGCGCTGGGCGCCGAAGAAGCGACCCTGCAGATCAGGCCCACCGTATACGATCAGTATGGCGTGGAGATGACGATCCCCTGCCTGAACACCTATTGGAGCCTGTCCGGCGCCAACGAGGGCATCACCCTGACAGAGAATTACACCGAGGTGGCGCCTGACGCCCCCGCAGGCACGGTTCCCGTGCTGGATGGAACTGCCACCCTGCATGTGGCTCCCGGTTCCAAGCCTGCTGAGGATGTGAAGGTCTCCCTGACCCAGGGTTCCACCTATATCACCGGCAGTCTGACCGTGGACGTGACCGCCGCTGACTCCGTGCTCACCTCCATTGCCGTGGAGCCCAAGGCTGTAAAGGGCACCGGCACCCTGAAGGTGGTGTACTACGACCAGTACGGCAATGAGATCGAGAAGCCCGAAGAGTACGGCGATCCTGTCTGGAACGTGGTGAAGCCCGATGCTTCCTCCGCTACCGACATCAATGGGGCCACCGGAGAGCTGACCATCGACGAGAAGGAACCCTATGCCGACGTCACCGTGGAGGTGGCCAAGAAGGCCGATCCCACCGATAAGCTGACCGGCGCTGCCAGAATTGAGAACGGCGGAGAAAGCCGCATCGATAAGATCAAGGTCGAGCGGGTCAGCGGCGAGGGCAACGTGGTGGTGTCGCCCACTGCGGCCATCACGGTGGCTTACCGCGCCACTGTCACCGACCAGTTTGGCGAAAAAATTTCCGTGCCCCTTACCTGGAGCCTGTCCGGCGCGCCTGACGGCGTTGCCGTGAACAGGGATACGGGTATCGTGGTCATCGGCGCCAAGGCGGCTGAGGCCAGCGGCATCCGGGTCATTGCCATGGATACTGCCACCGGCGAGTACGGATACGAGACTCTGACGCTGGTTCACGGCGACAGCTATACGGAGACCATTGAGATCACCACCGAGAAGGTGCGTGACGACGGTGAGACCCAGCTGAACGCCCAGTTCTACGATCAGTATAACAAGCCCATCGCCTATCCTGACACTGCTGTGTGGTCTCTGGTGACTGCGGCTCCCGCAGGCACGGCAGAGCTTACCGCCGACGGCAGGCTGACGCTGGCAGGCTATGAGGCGGACGGAATCGAGGTAAAGATTGCCAACGGTCTCAGCCGTGTTCAGACCAAGGAGCTGACGGTGATCCACAACGATCCCGACGATCCCAATCCGGAATATGAGAGCAGGCTGACCACCGTAGAGGCCTTCCCGCTGACGGCGGGCGATGTGGTCCTGACCACCGGCGCCGCCTGCGGCTTCGGCTATACGGCAAAGAACCAGTACGGCGAGGAAATGAGCCTTGGCGAGTCCGGCGACAAGGTGGAGTGGAAGCTGGATCCCGAGGTGGACAAATACAGCATCCAGAGAACCACCGGCACTGTAACGGCTGCCGAGGGAGCTGCTCCCGCAACGGTATCCGCCATTGCGACAGTGACTATCAACCGGGTATCGGTGGGATCAAATGCCGCCTCCGTGAACTTCGTGCGGGAAGCTCCCAGACTGACCGCCATCAATGTGGTGAGCAAGTCTGCTCCCAAGGCGACGGACGTCCAGCTGACCGCGGAATACCTGGATCAGTACGGCGATCCCATTATGCCTCCCACCGACGTTCACTGGATCCTGGTGGGCCAGACCGGCACAGGCGCTTACCTGACAGGGGATGGCATCCTCCATGCGGGAGACGCCACCGAAGTGCAGGTCAAGGTCTCTGCGGCCGGCAAGGAATCTCCGGTTGCCACCATCACCATCAATACAGATCCCGATTATAAGCAGATCCCCTCCAGCGTTGTGGTCACCCGCACAGATGGTTTCGGCAGCGTGGCGATCCCCACCCTGGAGCAGACTCCGCCTACCGTGGTCTATGAAGCCAAGGTGCTGGATCAGGACGGCAACGCGATCATCGGCCTTGCCGATTCCTGCGCATGGCAGCTGGAGGATGCACCTGAGGGTGTTTCCATCCAGAACTCCAGAGGCATTGTGACCGTTTCCAGCAGCGCCAAGGCCGGAGATGTGTCCATCACGGCTACCGAGCCGGAAAGCGGCAAGTTTGGCCGGGCCACCCTGACCCTGACCAGAGAGCCGGCGGACACTCAGAACCTGGCGCTGGAGATCAAGAACGACACTGTGGCGCCCAAGGCCGCCACTCAGCTGGAGCTGGTGTGGAAGGATCAGTACGGCACTGAGGCAAGCGCTCCTTCCGGCGCCATCATCCGGTGGACCCAGATCGCCGAAGGCGATTATGCGCTGCGGATCCCCGAGTCCGGCTTGGCTACGGCTCCTGTTTTCCAGACCGGTAACATCGCCGGTATGCTGGAAAGCAATGACGCCGAATGGGTGCACGTGTACGTAGTAGTTACCGCAAACGGTATCGAATATAAGGCTGACAAGGTGCTGAATGTGGGAACCGAGACCCGTCAGGTGGCCTACATCGAGGTGACCGGTCCGGATACTGTCACGCTGCCTGTGACTGTGCCGCCCACCTATTCCGGCATCATCCGCGACCAGTACAATGGCCGCGTTCAGAGCAGCGACGTTTCCGGCGTCTGGAACTGGTCCGCCGAGGGCGTAGACGGCATCACCGCCAGCCCCTCCGCCCAGAACCCGAACAACGGAAATCTGACCATCGCTTCCTCCGCGAAGGCCGGCAACCTCACCGTCAAGGCCGAGGTCAAAAACGAGGCGACCTCCGTTACCGTTGTCAGCGGAAGCAAGTCCGTGGTGGTGAAGAAGCAGGAACCTGCGCTGGGTAAGGTGACCATCCTGTCCACCGCCCTGCCTGCCACAGCTGCCTCCGTGAACCTGGCAGCTGCCTATGAGGATACCCAGGGCAATCCCTACGCCCCCAAGAAGGTAAAGTGGGAAATCACCGAGTACGAGCTGACCGATCCCGACGGCGATACTGCCGCTCCCGCCATTCATCCGGAGACAGGCGCCTTGACGCTGCCTGCCAATGTGAAGGGCGTGACGGTGAAGCTGACCGCCGATAACGACAGCAGCAAGGCTGCAACCAAGGCCCTGACCCGCGATCCCACCTACACCGATTCTACTCCTACCACCCTGACGCTGATCCGCGCCAAGGGCACCGGCGTGATCTATGCGCCCGTTTCCGGTGTGGATTACTACACCTTTGAGGCCAAGGTCCTTGACCAGTTTAGTAACGACATGGGCATTGCAGCCTCTGACTTCGGCTGGGCCATGGATCCGGAGATCTCCGGCACAGAGCTGAAAAACGGCGTGCTGGCGGTTTCTCCCAGAACCCTGACCAAATCCGACGTGCAGATTAAGGCAAGCTACCAGAGCCTGACGCCTGCCGCGGTCACCGTAGACCTGGCCCGGTATCCCTCCAAGCTGTCTGCTATCACGCTGGAGGCCGGTCCCACCGACAAGGGTGAGATACAGCTGATCGTGGGATACGTGGATCAGTATGGAGCTTCTATCCCGAAGCCTGACGGCGTAACGCCTGTGTTCGCCGTTACCGGCCAGGAGTTGAACACGGTGGAGGGAACTCCCGTAGGCGCTGAAGTGACTGCCTCCGGCAAGCTGATCTTCCACGATGCGGCTACCGCTGAGGTCACCGTCACCGCAGACGGCCTGACCGCCGTTAAGACCTTCAACAGCGAGGACGCCAAGCCTGACCTGACCGCTTCTGTGACGGTCACCCGCGTTCTGGCCTCCGGCGAGGTCGGCGGCGCTGTGACCGTTCCCACCGGAAATACGCCTGTGGTGCTTACCTTCCAGGCCGATTCCAAGAATATCGACGTTCCCAGCTTTGTGTGGAGCCTGACCGGCGCTTCCAGCGACGTGACCATCCAGGCTGACGACAGCACCAGAATGGCAACCGTCACCGTGCCTCACACCGCCTCCGCCGGAACCATCACGGTCTCCGCCCAGGATGTGGGCACTAAGGTTTCCGGCACTGCAACCTTCACGCTGGTCAAGGAGCGCTCCGTGCTCACCGATGTGTCGGTGAAGCCCGCGCAGATCGGCCCCGAGGCAGAAGTGATCGTTCTGGATGTGACTGGTCTGGATCAGTATGGCAGTGAGATCAGCCTGCCCGACGGCACTCGTCTGGAGCTGGCAGAGGGCTCTGTGGAGATGCTTCCCAAGCCCGAGCCTGTGGATCCGGATGATCCCGACGCCCCGCAGCCTGAGGAGCCCGAGCCTCCCACCCTGACCTTCAATGAGGAGGTCGGCAAGTGGCAGCTGGGCGTGATCCCCACGGACAAGGATTCCGTGACCTTCACCCTCAACGTGATCCCGAAGGACGAGACCGGCGCCGATCTGCCCGCGATGCCCAAGACCGTGACGGTCACCCGCAGCAAAGACGCGGCCCGTCTGGCGGAGATCGAAGTGACGGGCGCTCCCACCTGGACCATCGGTACCGAGGGCACCATGGACTTCACCGCTTCCGCCAAGGATCAGTATGGAAATGCGTTCAGCGTTCCCTCCACGGCGGTTTGGGAGCTGGTAGGCGCACCTGCGGGCATGGCCATCGACCAGAGCGGCCATGTGACCATCCCCACGTCCGCACCTGCTACCAATAACATTATCGTCCGCCTGACGGATTATGCCACCATGGTCGGCGGCGAGGCCAAGTTCAACCTGGTCAATGCCGCGACCGGCGAGGACCGGCCCTTCCTGACCAGCGTAGCCATTAAGGAGTCCGCCGTGAAGCGGGGTTCCTCCGTCACTCTGACGCCCCTCTATTACGATCAGTTCGGCCAGAAGATGGAGGGCTATGTGGCCCTGAAGGACACCTGGACCATCGAGGAGCCCAAGGATAAGGTTTCCATTGATGCATCCGGCAGGGTAACGATGACCGATGATTCCATCTCCAGCTTTACCGTGACCTATTCTGCGGACAATGCGCCGGCCTGCACCAAGGTCATCGCCGTATCCGACGAGGCCTCCAGGGCGGCTGCCATTACCGTTACCCGCAACGTGGGCTCCGGCGCGATCCTGATCCCTGCCAGCGGCAGCACCTCTGTGGCGTACACCGCCGCGGTGGAGGACCAGTACAGCCAGCCCATGACTACCGGCGTCGAGCTGGTGTGGAGCTATGAAAACGCTCCTGCCGGCGTGACGGTGACCGGTTCCGGCTTCAACGGCATGTTGGCCGTTCCCGCAGGTTCTTCCCCTGCCAAGGACATTGTGATCCGCGTTACGGAGCGCGCTACGGTAGCCTCCGGCTTTACCACCGCCGAGACCTACCGCGAGCTCAGCGAGCTTAAGAGCATGGAGATCATCTCCACCACCGTGCCGCTGGACAGCAACGGCTTCCAGATGCAGGTGAGATACCTGGATCAGTATGGCCAGCAGATGGCCCAGCCCGCTGGTGTGGCTCCTGTGTGGACGGCCACCGGAACGGTTCCCGAAGGCCTGACCCTGACCAAGGGCGGCCAGCTGACTCTGGCGGGCTTTACCGGCGGCGAGACCTTCCGCGCCAAGGCGGAGCTCTCCGACGGGACCCAGGACGAAAAGGACATTACCGTCAGCACCAGAACCACCGAGCAGGAGCTGATCCGGTCCATTTCCCTGACGGCCCAAACGCCTGTGACGATCCCTGCCAACGGCGAAGCGGATCTGACCGTTCCCGTTTACTACCATGTGACCGGCGAATTCGGCACCGATATGACGGAGCAGGCGGATACGAGCAAGATGACCTGGACCGGCGCGGCTGCACCGGCTTCCGGAAACAAATATGCGGAAGTGACCGTGACCGCAGGCGAGACTGCCCAGACCCACAGCGCCACCGTGGTGTATGCGGATGTCCTGCGGGATCCGGCGGATCAGGACGATCCGGAGAATCCGGGCAAGCTTCCCGTGATGATCACCATCAATGCCACCGATACCGCTGACATCAGCGCAGAGCGCGCCGCGTCTGTGGCGAACAGCATCGTGATCGACACCTCCACCGTTTCCAGGTCCGCTCCCGCGCTGGCCGCCACCGTGACCGATCAGTATGGCGATCCCATGCCCGGCGCTCAGGTCAAGTGGTCTCAGAACGAGCCCCTTGCCACCGGCGTGACCGTGGCGGAAAACGGTGTGGTTTCCCTGACTGCGGATGCGGCCTCCAGCTTCTCCGTCACGGCGGAAAGCGGCGGCAAGTCCGTCAGCAAGACCATCAGCGTCAGCAATGAGGCTCCCTATGCTGCCAGCGTAGAGGTGAAGCGCCTTGACGCTGTTACCGACCAGCTCACGGCTCCCGGCACTGCTCAGTACAGCGCCGTGGTGAAGGATCAGTTCGGCGGCGTGATCATCGGCGAAAGCGTGGTTTGGGCCATTGATCCCTATGTGATCGGTGTGGACGTGGACCGCAGCGGTAACGTGACAGTCTATGACACTGCGGAAACCTCCGACGCCATCGTGGCGGCCCATGTGGCTGGCCAGCCCAGAGTGAAGGGCAGTGCCACGCTGCATATCACCGGCAAGGAATACCAGGAGTACAGCGGTCTGCGAATCTATCCCAACGCTGTGAAGGACGGCGAGGAGACCGTACAGATGTACGCAAGCTATGTGGATTCCTATGGAAGCGATATGGGAGACGCCACGCCGGATACCGGGTTCTCCGCTGAGACCCTGGCCACTAGAACGCCTGAGGAGGGCGAGCCGGTGAACGCCAGCATTACGGCCGGCGGCCTGATGACGCTCAACGACGGCACCTCTATGGAGGTCACCGGCGCCACCGCTGCCCACACCGGAAAAACCATCGTCAATGTGGTGGATCCCGAAACGCCTCCTGAGGTGACCCGGATCAAGGTCGCTCCCACCAGCGGCGTGGACGTCACTGACAATAAGAATGAAATCATCGTGCCCATCATCGACAGCGACGGAACGGTTAATGAAAAGACCGCCACCTTCCACGCAACGATCTACGATCAGTTCAATCAGGTGATGAGCATCTCCCACACCTGGTCGATCCAGAGCAGGCCTGCCGGAATCGCCATTGATTCCAACGGCAAGCTGACTCTGACCAGCAGGGCTGCTGCGGGACGGTACCTGGTGATCGCCACTGCTCCCAACGGCGTAACCGGTTCCTTCACGCTGAACGTGGTCCGTGAAATCGCCGACGAGGATCTGGCTCTCACAGCTGTGGCGCTGGACGATGTGACCCTGCGTGCCGACCAGACGGAAGCGGTGATGACCGCCAGGTATCTGGATCAGTACGGAGACGAGCTCAAGACGCCCCTCACCGCTGCCGACCTGAGCACCATCAACAGCTGGTCTGTGATCCTCTCCAGGCCGGATGGAACTTCCGCTACCATCACCAGCAATGGCGCGGCTCCGTTCAGCTCCGCTACAGTCAGAATGAACGACGCCCGGTATGCCGAGGTTCAGGTCACGGTTTCTCCCAGAGGGCAGGCGGCGTTGACCGCCACCGGCGCCGTGGGAAGACCTTCCGACCCGATTTCGGGCGACGCCATGGTTGACGTCCGGCTGAAGAATGAAAGCGGCGACACGGCAGACTCCATCACGATCACCCAGGGAGATCCTACCGCACCCGGCGCCATTGCAGACCGCGAGATCATTCGCGTGTACGCAAGAGGCGATCACGAAAACGATTTCCACTTGGTGGGGACTTTCCGGTACGATCCGGATCAGTCCAAGCATCTCCTGGATGAATACCTGCCCATTGAAGGCGGCGTGGCGTACATTACCCGCCAGAGCGATGGCATGGAGAGCGATCCCTATCCCGCCGATTATGTGCGGTTCGGCGCGGAGACCCAGACCTACTGCGACGACTACAGAGCCATTACCAGCGGCGCAGGCTCTTCCATGGACAATATTATCGAGGTGCCCTACAACGCTTCCTACGAGGACGCCAAGAAATATTTCCCGCACACCATTACAGTAGTAAGCTCCACCGGCAATGTTCTGGTTCTGGGCGGTACTGGCACGGATTATTACGAGGCAGGAACGTCAGAAAAAATTACTTCCAGTTATATTGACGAATTGTGGAGAATCGCGTATACTGATACCGAAACGTGGACGACCAGGCAGAGATTGAGCGTGGTTCTGCGTGATGTTGAGGACGCGAATGGCGAGACCGTCATCAAACAGCCCACCGGAAAGGCTTACACCGCCTACTTCTTCATCAAGCAGGCCGCAAATAATGTGGGTCCTTCTGATGAGGACACGATCATCGACCATATCGAGTCGCCGCGGACCCTGAATCTCTCCGAGGGCGTCATCACATCGACACGAGAGCTGGAAGAGCTGGTAGACGATCTTATCGTGGATCCTACGCTGGATATGGTGACCGAGGACAGCAAGAAAGCCTTCACTGTTTGGCTGAGAGGAGCCACCCAGGCTGCGGATGAAAAGATCGGCATGATGGAGACTCTGCCTGACGACGCCATAGCGGATGTAGAGTTCACCGGCTGGATGCTGGGACGGAAGAACGACAGCGGTAACTGGGAGCCTCTGGCGGACATGATGAGCACAGAAGACGCCGATGTACGCGACCAGATCGTTGCCGCAAGCCTGTCTTCAGCCAGCGATCCCACAGAGTACGCAGTGCTGGCCTGTCCCGACCGTGTGACCGCGGGCTATACCATTGATCCCGCGGCGGCCTATCCCTACATTGTGGTTCCCATCAACCTGTTCACCCAGGAAGAGAATCCCCTGCAGCTGACGGTTGGCAATAACGACCTGTACCTGCACGGCGCGGAGACCACGTCTCTGGCATACAAGGAGCTGCTGAGGAGAGGCGAGATTACCGAAAGCAACACCGAGGAAGAGATCAAGGCGGCGGTGGAGAAGTACCGGACGGATACGACCTTCTACTTCAACTATGAGTCCTATGATCCGCAGACGTCGGATTTGAAGAAGGATTATCCGTATGTGTCGCTTTACGCAGCAGACGAGAACAAGAAGGACAACATTCAGAGTGTGGAGGTAGCCGGGGATACCGGAACCACTACCCTTTCTGGTGATGCTCTTAAAACGTGGCTGGAGGACGCTGTGGTGACCGTCAAGTCTTGGGATGTGACAGACGGAACAAAGAAGCCTGTGGCGATCCAGAGCAAAAACGCGGATGGCACAGACGGACCGGTGC
>CAZRLJ010000008.1:0-47109 GCA_964600905.1 uncultured Acutalibacter sp.
GCGGCCGGAGGGGTCGCCGATCATGGTGGTGCCGCCGCCGATCAGGGCGATGGGCCGGTTTCCGGCCATCTGCAGGCGCTTCATCAGGGTCAGCGCCATGAAGTGTCCGGCGGTTAGGCTGTCGGCTGTGCAGTCAAAGCCAATGTAAAATACGGCTTTTCCCGCGTTGACCATGGTTCTGATCTCCTCTTCGTTGGTGACCTGGGCCACCAGGCCCCGGGCCTGTAATTCTTCATAAACTCCCATTTGATTTCATCCTTTCAAGAGTATCTTTTTTTCATAGAAAACAAGATCCATATTTTCTTTGAGCTTTTCTTCTCTGCCTGTCCGTCTGTATCCCAGCTTTTCGTAAAAATGGCAGAGCTTTTCTTCCTGCTTGATGGTGTCCAGACGCCAGCAGATTACGCCGGAATAAAGCTTCTCTATGGCGGCCAGGGCCTGCTGTGCGTATCCTCTGCCCTGATACTCCGGCAGAAGGAATACGGGAGAGATCCGTGCGGACTGTCCGGCTGACTGAACCCGTATCCCGCCGATTCTTTGCGGCCCCAGCTGGATAAAGTAGTAATCTGAACCCTCCCGTCGAAGCCGTGCTTTCATTTGATCCAAAGTCTCCGCTGCGGGACTGGTCTCAAAATCCCGGTACTTGTCCAGCAGCGGCTGGAAGGAACGCACGCACATTTCATGCAGATCTTCCGCGTCTTTTATTCCGGCTTTTCTCAGCTGGATCATATGCCCTCCTTTCCATGGAGGGCATGGAAAAGCCCTCCGTTTGTACTGCGGAACTTTCCACAGCACATACCAGAGGGCGAATTGATCGCGGTACCACCTCAGTTCACCGGAGCCTTACGGCGTCCGGCCTCAACGGGCACTTCATGCCCTGACAGGGTAACGGCTGTCAATCGGCCGTCCCTACTGGCAGAATGAAAGAAAACTTTCATGTGTTCAGGACAGCGGCTCGGGAAGGTAACTTCAGCGCCTGTTCCGCTCCCGCTTTCACCACACAAATCGCTTCGATTCGTTATGCGGTCTCTCTTTGCCGGTTTCACAGGGCTTACGGGAGACAGTGTCTCCATTCCGTCATCGCCATTGGTTGGTATTATACAGCCTTGCTTTCCAAATGTCAAGCCTTTTCCAGCAGCTCGGCCGCCATATCCAGCTGGAGCTGCGTGGGGTCGTCGCCGCCGATGATCCGTGCCAGCTCGCGCTTTCTGCCCTCGTAGTCCAGAGGCTCCACCTGGGTAAAGGTGCGATCGTTCTCCACGTGCTTGCTGATTTTCAGGTGATGATCCGCCAGGGCCGCGATTTGCGCCAGATGGGTGATGCAGAGCACCTGCCGATTTTCCGACACCTGCTTGAGCTTGTCTCCCACCCTGTTAGCGGCGGCGCCGCTGATGCCTGTGTCCACCTCGTCGAAAATCAGGGTCTCAATGCCGTCCTTGCCGGAAAGGACCGTCTTAATGGCCAGCATAATCCGGGAAAGCTCGCCGCCGGAAGCGATTTTTGACATGGGCCGGGGCGGCTCGCCCTTATTGGCAGACACCAGGAATTCCAGCTTATCACAGCCCATGGTATACAGGGGGACACGCTCGATCCCGGCTAGGAACGCAATGCCGGGCATATTCAGAAAGGCTAATTCCTTTTTCACAAGCTCTGTGAAGGTATTTGCCACCCGCTTGCGCTTTTCGGAAAGCTCCTTTGCCAGGGCAATGGCCCGCTTCTTTTCGGCCTCGTAGGCGCCTTCCAGGCGTTCCCGCTCCTCGTCGGAAAACTCGATCTTGTGCAGCTGTTCCCGGCAGTTTTCCAGGAATTCCAGCATTTTTTCCTCACTGCCGCCGTATTTCAGCCCCAAATGGTACAGCAGGTCCAGACGGTCCTCGATGGTTTCCAGGACAGCGGGGTCAAAATCGACCCCCATATCCTGGAGGGAGGAATCCACATCCTCCAGCAGATACCCGGCATCCCGCAGCTTCTGAGCGGCTTCCTCGGCCTCCGGAAAATACTGGGCCGCCTTGCCAAGCTCCGCCGCCGCCTGGGCCGTGCCGGACAACAGGCCGTCGCTGCTTTCGTCTCCGGTCAGCAGGCCCCGGACTCTTTCCAGGGACGAGGCAATCTTTTCGCTGTTGCGGATCATGTCCCGCTGCCGGGCCAGCTCCTCCTGCTCCCCCACCTGGACGTCCGCCGCTTCCAATTCCTCGACCTGATAACGCAGCAAATCCAGCCGCCGGGCCTTTTCACCCTCGTCTGTCTGGAAGTCCTCCAACTGACGCTGCAAATCACGAAGACGGCGGTAGCTTTCCTGATACTCCTGCAAAAGGCTCTCCAAGCCGCCAAAGCTGTCCACATAGGTCATATGAATTTCCGGGCTGAGAAGCTCGTAGCTTTCGTGCTGTCCGTGGATGGTGATCAGCCGGGAGCCAATCTCCCGCAGCATGGACACAGTGACAGGGACACCGTTGAGCTTGCAGAGAGAACGGCCCTCCAGCTTGATGTCCCGCTGGATCAGCAGGGAGCCGTCCTCCTCTCGGGGAACAGACAGCTCGTCCAGCGCCCTCATGGTATCCTCGTTCAGGCCTGTAAACAGCGCGGAAACGGAAGCCGCGCTGCTCCCGGTACGCACCAGCTCTTTGGAGGTCCGCTCTCCCAGCACCGCGTGGATAGCGTCGATAATGATGGATTTTCCGGCGCCCGTTTCGCCTGTCAGCACGGTAAAACCGGGTTCCAGGGTGATGGAAGCCCGCTCGATCACCGCTATGTTATTGATAAAAAGCTGTGAAAGCATATTCGCTCACCTATTCATCAGTTTTCGGAAGGATTCCACGGTCTCTATGGCGTCTTCCTCTGTGCGGCACAGGACAAAAATGGTATCCTCACCGGCCAGAGTGCCCACATACTCCCGGGAGTGGGCCGCGTCCATAGCCGCGCATACCGCCTGGGCCATGCCGTTCATGCACTTGATCACCACGATATTCTGTGCGGAATCCACGGAGAGAACGGAATCGGCAAACAGAGAATAGAACTTGGAGGAAATGTCCGAGGGGTTGTCATTTCCTGTAGAATACTTGTATTTTCCCGAATGGGAGAGGGTTTTTACCAGGCGAAGCTCCTTGATGTCCCGGGAAACCGTGGCCTGGGTCACATCAAAGCCCGCCTCCCGCAGATAGCGCAGAAGCTCGTCCTGGGTATCAATGTCGTGCTCCCGGATCAGCTCCAGAATTTTGGAATGACGTCGTGTTTTCATGAAAAAAGTCCTTTCTGGCGGGGCCCGCCTGGAATTTCCGGCGCTTACCGGGTCTCAATGATCTTCTCGTTCAATCTGTCGTAGAAATTTTTCCTGCCCAGCATCAAAAACCGTGCGGTCCGCTCTGACCGGGAGAAAATCAAGCGATCCCCGGTATGGAGCGGCAGAGGCTCCTCCCCATCTACGGTCAGAAACACGCGGGCGGTATTTTCAGGAATTGTCACCGTCAGCCGGGTATCTCCGGCGAAAACCACACTTCTGTTAAACAGAGAATGGGGACAGATGGGTGTGTAGACAAGACAGCTGGTGTCGGGCTGGATCACCGGGCCTCCCGCAGACAGGGAATACGCTGTAGAGCCGGTGGGCGTCGCCACAATAAAGCCGTCTGCCCGGCACCGATAGGCCCGCCCCTCGCCCAGGGCCATGCTGTAATTGGTGATTTTGGCGGATTCTCCGGATACCACCGCATCGTTCAGGGCAAGAAAGGAATGGAGTCCCCCCTTTGACAAGACCTGCACAGAGACCATCAGCCGCCGTTCCTCCCGGTAATTCCCATCCAGAAGCTTTGGAAGAAGGAAAAGCTCGTCCCGCTCTAATCCGGCGGTAAAGCCCAGGGTTCCAGCATTGATCCCCAAAACCGGTTTGTCCAGTGAGGCGGCCAGCTTTGCCGTATGGATGATCGTTCCGTCTCCGCCTATGGCGATGAGCACATCGCAGGAGGAAAGCTCCTTCCCGGCGCTGCCGCAGATAAAACCATGTTCACCGAATAAACCGCTTTCCAGGAAAACCTGGCAGCCATGCTCCTTCAAAAGCGCGGTCACTTCTTTGACACAGTTCATCGCTTCTCTTTTTGCAGGGTTCGGAATCACTGCGATCTTCACAGCCCGTCCTCCTTTTTCTAGGTATCCAAAGCGCTGTGGGAGTCCTCCACCACTTTCCCGGCCTCCGGTACGCTGGGGGCCGTCTCAGGGTGATCAGAACGCTCCAGATAGATGAGATATTCAATATTCCCCTCCGGCCCTTTGACCGGAGAAAAAGTCAGCCCCAGGATGGAAAAACCACTTTCCAGGGCGAATCCGGAAATCTTTTCGATAACTTCTTTATGAACGGCGCTATCCCGAACCACACCCTTCTTTCCCACCTTTTCCCGTCCGGCCTCGAACTGGGGCTTGATGAGGCAGACAGCCCGTCCCTTCTCCGACAGCAGAGGACGGACCGCGGGCAGGATAAATGCAAGAGAAATGAAGGACACGTCCACGGAAAAGAAGCCGATTTCTTCAGGAATCTGCTCCCGGGTCAAATATCTGGCATTTGTCCGCTCCAAATTGACCACCCGCGGATCGGTCCGGAGCTTCCAGGCAAGCTGTCCATAGCCCACATCCACGGCATAGACCCTGACCGCGCCGTTTTGCAGCATACAGTCCGTAAAGCCGCCGGTAGAGGCGCCGATGTCCATACAGACCAGCCCGTCCAGCTCCAGGGCAAACGCCTCCATGGCTTTTTCCAACTTCAAGCCGCCCCGGCTCACATATTGCAGACCCTTTCCCCGGACCTCCAGCCTGGTTTCCTCCGGAAAGGCGTCGCCGGGTTTGTCCGCCTTCTGATTGTCCGCGTAAACAAGGCCCGACATAATGAGCGCCTTGGCTTTTTCCCGGCTCTCCGCCAGGCCCTGCTCGACGACCAGCAGGTCAAGTCTCTTTTTCAGCAGAATCAAATCCTTTCTCCGGAGAATAGGCCGCCCGCACGGCTTTTTCCATTGCCGGAACGCTCAGGCCCAGCGCCTCTAAAGAGCGGAACATGGGGGCATGCATGATAAAGGGCTGCTCAATAGCGTGAAGCTGGTAGCTTCCGACAAAGCCCCGCTCCTCCAGCAAAAATCCGAAATGCTCGCCGATTCCGCCCAGACGAACACCCTCCTCAAAAAACAGCACCGACCCACAGGAAAGAACCGCCTCCACAGCCGCAGGATCTATGGGAATGACCCGATTGAGCTTAAGGAGCTTCAGCGGGATCCCCTGCCGGGATAAAAGCTCCGCGGCCTCTGCGGCAAAGGAGAACAGGCGGCCATAGGTGACAAGGCATACCGGAGCGTCAGCTTGTCCATACACGCCGAAAGCCCCCATTCCCGGCCGGAAATACGCCGGACGATAAAGCTCCCTGCCCCGGGGATACCGAAGGGCGCAAAGCCCGGTTCCATCCTTGACCAGGTACAGCAGCTGTATGCGAAGCTCATCAAAATAAGTGGGAGAATACAGGGTGACATTGGGGATCGTCTGGAGATAGGCAGCGTCAAACAGGCCCTGGTGAGTCTGCCCGTCCTCCCCCACAATGCCCGCGCGGTCAATGGCAAGGATCATTTTGACCCCCTGCATGGAGACGTCGTGGATCAGCTCATCGTAGGCCCGCTGCAAAAAGGTGGAATACACGGCAAATACTGGGAGCATCCCTCCCGCTGCCAGGCCTCCGGCGAAGGTGACGGCGTGTTCCTCGGAAATGCCCACATCAAAAAAGCGATTGCGAAAACGGTTGTGAAATTCCGAAAGGCCGGTGCCATCCCGCATGGCCGCCGTAATGGCGCAGATCCTTTCATCCTCCGCAGCCAGCTGACAGAGCATGTTCCCAAAGACGTCGGAAAAGCATTCCGCGTGTTCTCCCGTATCTCCAGTGGAAACGTCAAAGCCCGAAAGGCCGTGATAGATACTGGGGTCCTGCTCGGCGTACTGGTAACCTTTCCCCTTGTAGGTGCGCACATGAAGCAGCACGGGCCGCTGCACCAGCTTGGCGCTTTCAAAGGCTTCCCGCAGGGTTTTAATATCGTGTCCATCAAAGGGCCCGTAATAGGCAAAGCCCATATCTTCAAAGAGGGTGGAATGATAAAAGAGATATTTTATCCCCCGCTTGATCTTGCGAAGCAGAACGGCGGTCCCATGGCCGATAAGGGGGACCTTTTCCAAAGAGCTCTCCACGTTTTTCTTGATTTTAATATAGCCGGACCGTGAACGGATATAGGTCAGATACCGCGCCATGGAGCCCACATTTTTGGAAATTGACATGTTGTTGTCATTCAGGACCACAATGAGGTTCCGATGGATGCGCCCGGCGTTGTTCAGGCCCTCGTAGGCAAGCCCGCCGGACAGAGCACCATCGCCGATCACAGCTACAACGCTGCCATCCCGGTTCTGAAGAAAATTTGCCTCGGAAATTCCCAGAGCGGAGGAAATAGAGGCGCTGCTGTGGCCGCTGGTAAAGGTATCATACTCGCTTTCCTCCCTGCACGGGAAGCCGGAGAGCCCCCCCTCCTTCCGGATGGTGGAGAACCGGCTGTACCGCCCGGTCAGGAGTTTATATGGATAGCTTTGGTGGCCCACGTCCCAGACCACCGTATCCTTCGGCAGATCGAAGGCCAAAGCAAGGGCCACGGTCAATTCCACAACACCCAAATTGGAGGCCAGGTGGCCGCCGTTATCCGACACCGTGCTGATAATGACCTCCCTGATCTCCTCACAAAGCGCTTCCAGTTCCCTGTCATTGAGCCCCTTTATGTCCTGGGGCGAATGGATCGTTTCCAGTATCTTTCCCATAACCTTTGATCTCCTGTGTATCCCGTAGGCCGGATTGCGTCAGCCTGAATCCGATCAGCGTCATCTGGCTAGTGCGCCGCTCCGTTTTGCAGCTTTGCCGCCATCATTGTGTTTTTCATCAGCATGGCGATGGTCATGGGGCCAACGCCGCCGGGAACGGGCGTAAGATAAGAGGCAACAGGCTCTACCCCAGCGAAATCCACATCGCCGCAGAGCCTGTGGTCGGCGTCCCGATTCATGCCAACGTCAATCACCACCGCGCCGGGCTTTACCATTTCGGCAGTGATCAGTCCGGCCTTTCCGACGGCGGAAACCAGAATGTCTCCCTGCCGGGTGATGTCTGCCAGACCCTGTGTCCGGCTGTGGCAGACCGTGACAGTTCCGTGATTTTGCAGCAGCAGCATGGCCAGGGGCTTTCCCACAATATTGCTGCGGCCAACCACAACGCACCTGGCTCCCTCAATAGAAACGCCCACAGAACGAATCAACTCAATGATTCCCGAGGGCGTGCAGGGCTGAAACAGCGGCCTTCCCTGCATCAGCTTTCCCACATTGCTGGAATGGAAAGCGTCCACATCCTTTTCGGGCAGGATGCTTTCCACCACAGCGGCCTCATCCAGGCCCCGGGGCAATGGAGACTGCACCAGAATACCGTTGATGTTCGGGTCCCGGTTGAGACGGTCGATCAGCTCCAGCAGCTCCTGCTGTGTGGTATTTTCCGGCAGGGCATACTCCTCGGAATAGATACCGGTGCTCTCGCAGGCTCTTCTTTTGTTCCTCACATAGATCTGAGAAGCGGGATCGTTGCCCACAATGACTACCGCCAGACCGGGAACAACTCCCTGCCTTTTCAGTTCCGCCACCTCCCGGGCCACATCGGCCCGGACGCTGGCTGCAACAGCTTTTCCATCGATCAGCTTTGCCATAGAAACACCCTTTCACTCATTGGGATGGTCAGGTTCGCTATCTTGAGAGGCTCCCTCCTGAGGTTCTTCCTCCGCAGCCTTACCGGGAGCTTTTGTATCCCCGCTGTCGCCTTCCGCCTTTTCTTCCGGGGCGTCAAAGATGGAAACGTCTGTGTCCTTCGGTATGGAAATCTCCCCGGCCAGGCCAACGGCCTCCATGACCTTCCGGCTGCCACAGCCTGTCAAATTAGTTCTGCGGCGGAACACGAACAGAAGGATCAGGCCTACCAGGACACAGGCGGCGGCCACTACCTGAGAGACCCGCAGACTGCTGCCCGGAATGATCAGGCTGTCGGTGCGCAGACCCTCGATGAAGAACCGGCAGGCACCGTACCAGACGATGTAGAGCAAAAAGGTCTGACCGTCATAGCGGCGAAGTTTTCTGGTGAAAATATGCAGAAGGAGAAAGCCCAGAAAGCAGAGAATGGACTCATACAAGAAGCATGGATGCACGGGGCCCTCGGACACCAGCAGGGTATTATCGCTGGACATACCCCAGGGCAGGTCCGTGGCGGCGCCAAAAGCCTCTTGATTGACGAAATTTCCCCATCTGCCGACGCCCTGGCCGATCAGAAAGCCCAGAGAGGTGACGTCCAGGACCGCCAGTGTATTCAGCTTGCGGAGCTTGGCCGTAAGGCCGCCAAACAGCATACCGCCGATAAGCCCGCCATAGATGGCCAGGCCGCCCTCATGGATATTCAGAATCTCCATGGGATGTTCCCAATAGTATTGATTATCGGGATAAAAGAGCACGTAGTAAAGCCGGGCGCAGACAATGGCACCGATCAGGCCGACCACCACTGCGTCAATGAACCGGTTCCCATCGATATTCATCTTCTTGCAGGAGGAAAAAGCATAGAGGATCGCCAGCAGGAAGCCTGCCGCGATGATCACGCCGTACCAGCGCACCTGGAAATTGCCGATGGTGAAAGCGACCTCGTCCACCGTAAATTGCAGTCCCAGACCGGGAAAATCAACAACATGCGTCATTCTTCATCCTTCCTTTCCGTTTCTTCTACAGGCCATATGACGGACAAAACGCTCTTTTCCCTGTCCATCAGGCTCAGCTTTTCCATGGCGTCCTCGATCCGGACCTCTGCCAATGCGTCCAGATAGGTAAAAAGCTGACGCTGCTTGAACGCAAAGGTGACCAGTCCGTTTGCAATATTGGAGGTGCTGTTCAGGGCGGCAATGTTCTCGCCGTATATCGCCCGCTTGGAACACTCGAAGGCCTCCGGTGGGATACCTTCCCGGCGGAACCAGTCAAGCTCCCCCTGGATTGCCTCCGCCACAGCCTGAGGATTGGCGGATTCCCCGCTGAACATCACAGTGGCGTAGCCTGCGCCTTCAAAGAATTCGTAGCCAAAGCTGGATTCATTGACCAATCCCCGCTCAAGCAGGGCCTGGAACAGGGGCGAGGCGTCAGAAGCCAGCGTCTCCAGCAAAATTTCCACAGCCGCCACATCCTTTTCAGAACAGGGCGCTTCCCCTGAAGGCAGCTTGTAGCCAAACTGGAACAGGGGCAGGGCTACGGAAAGCTTCTCCTCCACATAGCCTTTCACGACCTCAGAGGGCTCGGGAGAAAATACCCGCTGAACCAGAACAGGCTCCGCAGGCTTCAGGGTTTGATCGCAGGTCTCCAGAACCTTTTTGACCTCAAAATTGCCCGCCACGGCCAAAACCATATTATTCAGGTTGTAAAAGGTGTGATAACAGCGGTATAACAGCTCTGGCGTGATCTGTGCGATGCTCTCCACTGTGCCGGCAATGTCCTGCCGGATGGGATGGGTCAGATACATGGCCCGCAGGTAATTGAACATTACCCGCCACTGGGGATCGTCATCGTACATTCTGATCTCCTGGCCGATGATTCCCAATTCCTTTTCCACGGTCTGTTCGGTGAAATAAGGAGCCTGTACAAAATCCAGCAGAATGGCCAGGGATTCATACAGCCGATCCGTGCAGGAAAAGAGATAGCAGGTAGATTCAAAGGAGGTAAAGGCGTTGGCGCTGGCCCCGGTAGCCGCAAAGCGCTCAAAGGCGTCCCCCTCCTCGCTTTCAAAAAGCTTGTGCTCCAGGAAGTGGGCGATCCCCTCCGGGACCGTTTCCGCTTCGGGCTCGTCGCTGCGGCGGAACCGGTTGTCAATGGAGCCGTATTTTGTTCCAAACACCGCAAAGGTGGTGCTGCTGTGCTCCTTGGGATAGAGATATATGGTAAGGCCGGAGGGGTGCTCGATCCGGTAATAGCTGTCCCCCGCCCTTTGGCTTGTGATCTTCTCAGTTTTCATATTCAGCCTTCCTCACGTCCTTTCAGGCAGTAAACCGCCCCCAGCTTGACCCGCCTGGCGGCCTCCGCCACCTGCTCGGCGGTACAGGCCATCACCTGCCGGGCCGCGTCTTCGGGTGTCAGTTCCCTTCCGGAAAAGGTCTGGCCCAGATACCAGCTTTCCACCGCGTGGAGAGAATCTCCCACGGAGCGGAAGGAATTGCACAGCGCCAGCTTGGCGGCATCCAGCTCCTCCTGGGTGATCTCACCCTTCTGAATGCTTACGAGCTGATCCAGAATCGCGTTTTCTGCCCGTTCCACATTTTTTGTCTCCACGCCGCTCTCCACGAACATGGCCCGGCTGGAGGGGCTGAAGGAGGAGGAACAATAATAGCACAGGCTCATCTTTTCCCGAACATTCCGGAACAGCTTGGAACTGGGAACGCCGCCGAAAACGGCGCTCATCAGCCGAAAGGCTGTTTGCTCCTCCGGCCCGGCGTCCGTCCGAAAGCCCATGGAAAGCTTGGATTGGGCAACCGGCTGGGTTTCCGTGACCCGCTCCACTGTCTCGGGCTGACGATAAGGCAGATATTCCAGCTCCCTGGAAGCGCCGAGCTTGGCAAAGTGCTGGGAAAAGAGCTCCGGCTCCGGCTGGCAGTCCCCCAGGGCGAAAATCTCAAAGCGGGCGCTGGACAAAAGCGTCTCCCAGGCCGTTTTCAGTTCTTCCCGGGATAAGTCCTCGATGGCCTCCTTGCTGCCATAACGGTCGGTTGCGGCCTCTGTTCCCTGGAAAAGCAGCTCCTGGCAGCGCTGGTGGGCGTAGGCGATCTTGTCGCTGAATTCGGAGGCTTTCAGCTCCAAAAGCTGGCGGCGTTCCTGAGAGAAGCTCTCCTCAGGGAACAAGCCCGCCTCATCTAACAGCGGGTGGAGCAACGCGGAAAACAGCAGCTCGGAAAGCTCGGCGAACATGTCCTCCCCGCCGAAGGCATATCGGCTGGAAATGCCGCCAATAGAAACGGACAGGCACTGAAACGCGCCCAGCTTCCGAACTCCGACGCCAAAAGAAGCGCCGTACAGCTGGGAAAGCCTCCTGTTCAGGGCCGCCAGGCTGGGATATTTCCCGGTGGCGCGGGTAACCATCCCCGGAAGAATTCCGTACTGCGCCGCAGTCTCCTGCCGCATGGGAACCAGCATATTGACAGAGATCCGCATGGTTTTGAACCGCGGGTCCATATAGCTTCTGAGGATCGCGGCGTCGCTCAAACGCCGGATGCAGCTGTTGTCCATCTCTGCTTTTCACTCCATTTCGGGGTAAAATCCGTTGACTGGCCGGGATAAATTCAAATCCACATAATATCCGCTTTGCGGATATTATACCATAAGCACCAAAGGTGCGTTGGTATAATGTGCCGATCGGTCGTCTGAGCGAAGCGAAGAACTGACCGAGGCAACTTCAATTCGATAATATCCGCTTTGCGGATATTATAGCATAAGTATTCAGATTTTGAAAGGGAATCCGAAAAAAATACGGAAAAGAAAGGTGGGACTGTCCCAAAAGGACAGCCCCACCCGGATTTCTCCGCAAAAATCAGATGGTACCGAAAATGCGGTCTCCGGCATCGCCCAGACCGGGCAGGATGTACCCTACCTCGTTGAGCTTCTCATCTACGGCGGCGCAGTAAACCTGCACATCGGGATGAGTCTCCGTCAGGGCCTTGATCCCTTCCGGAACAGCGATGATGCACAAAAACTTGATGCTCTTGGGATGGCTGCGCTTGACGATGGAAATGGCGTCAATCGCGCTGCCGCCGGTAGCCAGCATGGGGTCCAGCACAATGACGTCCCGTTCCTCAATGTCCTGGGGCAGTTTGTTGTAATATTCCACAGGCTGCAGGGTATCGTGGTCGCGGTACAGGCCGATATGGCCTACCTTGGCTGAGGGAACCAGCTGCAGCATGCCGTCTACCATTCCCAAACCGGCACGGAGAATGGGTACAAAGGCCAGCTTCCGTCCGGCAATGACCTTTGTGGTGGTTTTCTGCATGGGGGTCACCGTCTCCACCTCCATCAGGGGCAGATCCCGGGTGGCCTCATAGCACATCAAGGTGGCGATCTCGCCCACCAGCTCCCGGAACTCCTTGGTGCCGGTATTTTCGTCTCGAAGGAACGTGAGCTTGTGTTGGATCAGCGGATGATCCATAACAAAAACATTTTTGTAGTCCTGCATTTCAGTTTCCTCCTATATTTCCGCGGTCACGCGGTGATTTTTTCATTATAGTTCGCCGTTTTCGATCTGCGCAATATGGCCGATCCTGCGGATGTGCCGGTCGCCGTCAAAGCCGGTATTCAGAAAAATGTCCAGCAGCTTCACGGCCATTTCAGGCCCGATCACCCTTCCGCCCATGCAGAGCACATTGGCGTCATTGTGCCGGCGGGTCATTTCCGCACAAAACTCATTGGTGCAAAGTCCCGCGCGAATGCCCTTGACTTTATTGGCAGCCATGGACATCCCGATTCCGGTGCCGCACATCAGCACCCCATAGTCTGCCTTTCCCTCTGCAACCGCATGGGCAACCTTCGCGGCAATGGGGGCGTAATCCACAGAATCCTCGCTGAAGCACCCGAAATCCTCATATTGGATCCCCCTCTGCTCCAGATATTCCAGCAAAGGTTTTTTCAGAACAAAACCACCGTGATCACAGCCAATCGCAACCGTCATACGAGACTTCCTTCCTGTTCTTTTCTCTTTTTCAGTTCCCGTTCCGCCTGGGGCAGCCGAAGATAGGTGGGCTGCAGCTCTGCCGGGGAAAGGCTTTGGCCCGAAGCGGCCATTTCCAGTCCGACCGCCGCCACGCCGGACGCCCGCTGGAACCGGATTTCCTCCGGAGCAAGCCTCGCACCCCACGCTCCAAAGCTCTTGTGACATAAGGCCGCCCCGTCGCCCAGCAAAACCAGCTGGCTTCCATAGTGGGAGCACTCGGCGTCAAGGTCCTCGATGGACAAGGCCCGATCCTCACAAAGCCTGGAGAGCCTGCCCTTTTCCGCGCAAAACAGCGCGTTATACACCTGCCCGCACCTGGCGTCCATGACGGCGCAGAGAATACTGCCGTCCAAAACACGTCCGCCGGAGGCGATGGCTTCCAGCGTGGAGACGCCGCAGCAGCGGGTGTTTCCAGGTATTGCCAGGCCCTTGACGCAGGAGACGCCAATGCGCACCCCGGTAAAGGAACCGGGACCGGAGGAGACTGCCATCAGGTCAAAATCGGCGCAGGTCTTTCCCAGGGACCGCAGAAGGTTTTCCACCATTGGCAGCAGAGTCTGACTGTGGGTCTGCTTCGTATTGACGTAGTATTCCCCCAGCAGTTGCCCGTCCTCCATAATTGCAACAGAAGCGGGCCCTGCCGAGGAATCCAGTGCCAAAATCAGCATATCACAGCCTCTCCTTCCATCCGTCAATGGTAATTACCCGGTCCTGTTCCCCATCCCCGGGCCGGATATCGATCCACACAGTGCCCTCAGGCAGCGCGCCTTCGATGTTTTCACTCCATTCGATCACCAGGACACAGTCCGAATCCAGATAGTCGAAAAAGCCCGTAGAGTACAGGTCGTCCCAGCTTTCCACCCGGTACATGTCGAAGTGCTCCACGGTCAGGCGGCCTACATATTCGTTCACCAGCGCAAAGGTGGGACTGGAGACCACATCTCCGGCTCCCAAGGCAAGGACCAGGCCGCGGGTAAAGGCGGTCTTCCCCATGCCCATGCCGCCGGTAAAGGCAAGAACCTCCCCGCCCCGGAGGCCTGCCGCCAGCCTTGCAGCCAAGGCGGCGGTCTCCTCCGGCGAATGGGTGAAAAACTCCTGCTTCATCAGAACAGGCCGTGGATCACGGCGTTTTCGTCCACATCGATCTTCTCCGCAGCCGGAACCTTTGGCAGGCCGGGCATAGTCATAATATCCCCAGCGTAAGCGACGACAAAGCCCGCGCCGCTGGAAAGCTTCAAATCCCGAATGGTGACGTCAAAGCCGGTGGGACGGCCCAGCAGAGCCGCGTCATCCGACAGGGAATACTGGGTTTTCGCAATGCAGACGGGCATGGAATCGCCCCCCAGCTCCCGGATGTCCTTCAGGGATTTCTGGGCCTGCTTTGTAAATATCACGTGATCTGCGCCGTAGATGGTCTTGGCGATGGTGTTGATCTTCTCCTCAATGGGAGCGCCGTCAGGATAAATGGGCGAAAACTTGTAGCAGCCCTCGCATTTGTCGATCACATCACAGATGGTCTGAGCCAGCTCCTTGCCGCCCTCGCCGCCCTTGCTGAACACCTCGGACAGGGCGTAGGAGACGTTCATCTCCCGGCAGACCTCGTCGATTACCTGGAGCTCCCGGTCGGTATCAGAGGGGAACCGGTTGATGGCCACCACAACAGGTACGCCAAATTTATGCATGTTCTCCACATGGGCCTTCAGGTTCACGGACCCGGCCCGCAGGGCCTCCACATTTTCAGCGCCCAGGTCCGCCTTGGCCACGCCGCCGTTGTACTTCAGCGCACGGACCGTGGCGACAACAACTACGCAGGAGGGGGCCAGCCCCGCCATCCTGCACTTGATGTCCATAAACTTTTCAGCGCCTAAATCGGAGCCGAAGCCCGCCTCTGTGATGCAGTAGTCCGCCAGCTTCAGGGCCAAGCGGGTGGCGCGGACAGAGTTGCAGCCGTGGGCGATATTGGCGAAGGGGCCGCCGTGCATGATGGCGGGAGTCCCCTCGATGGTCTGCACCAAATTGGGATTTACTGCATCCCGCAGAAGAGCTGTCATAGCACCCTCAGCCTTAATGTCCCGTGCGTAAACAGGCTTGTTGTCATAAGTGTAGGCAATGAGGATGTTCCCAAGACGTTCTTTGAGGTCGTTCATGTCCTTTGCAAGACAAAGAATGGCCATAACCTCGGAGGCCACGGTGATGATAAAGCCGTCCTCCCGGGGAACGCCGTTGATCTTTCCCCCAAGGCCCACCACGATGTTGCGCAAAGCCCGGTCGTTCATGTCCAGACAGCGCTTGATGAGAATGCGCCGGGGATCAATCCCCAGGGAATTCCCCTGCTGCATATGGTTGTCTAGCATGGCGCAGCACAGGTTGTTTGCAGAGGTGATGGCGTGCATATCGCCGGTAAAGTGAAGGTTGATGTCCTCCATGGGGAGCACCTGGGCATACCCGCCGCCGGCAGCGCCGCCCTTTACGCCAAACACGGGGCCAAGGGAGGGTTCCCGCAGGGCGATAATGGCATTCTTGCCGATTTTTGCCATGGCCTGGCCGAGACCCGCGGTGGTGGTAGTCTTTCCCTCGCCGGCAGGCGTGGGATTGATAGCCGTCACCAGGATCAGCTTTCCATCCGGCCTGTCTGCCAGCCGGGCAAAGGCGGATTCATTGATCTTTGCCTTGTACCTGCCGTACAGCTCCAGTTCTTCCTCCCGGATCCCCAGGTGATTGGCAATTTCCGTGATGGGTCTCAGCTTCGTGCTCTGAGCGATTTCGATGTCGGTCAACATTTCACCACACGCCTTTCCGGCCGGTTCGGCCACGGTTAATTTTTGTCTTGCCCATTACTTGCTCCATAAATTATAAGGTATTCGGCCAAAATAGTAAAGCCTGAAACGAAAAAACTTGCCGACTTTCTGTATTTATGCTATAATCATTGACAATAAAGTTCCTTTGTCAGTCAACATGTGAAAATTATCGGATCCATCCGAGACCTCACAAGGATAAATACTATGATAAAAAATTGTTTCAAGGGGTTCGTCAATTATCTGAAACGGGCCGATCTGATCCTCTGGCTGCTGCTTGCCGCCATTTCCGCCTACAGTCTGATTCTTCTGCGAAGCGTGTCCAGAACCACGACCACCAATTATTTCCGCACCCAGCTGCTGGCCATTATCATTGGCGTGGTAGGAGCCGTGATCGTTTCCATGATCGATTATGGGGAGGTCTGCAACTTTTGGTATCTTCTGGCAGGCGTTTCCGTTTTTCTCATGGCTTATACGGCCCTTTTCGGCGAAACGGTTTCCGGCAGCGGCGGCGTGGACGCCCGGGCCTGGATCACGATTGGCGGCAGGACCTTCCAGTCCTCGGAGCTTGTAAAAATCACCTTTATTCTGACCTTTGCCAAGCATTTGGACACCCTGCAGCGGCGCGGACGGCTGGATGAATTCCTTCCGGTCTTTTTGTTAGCCTGTCACGCGCTGGTTCCCATCCTGCTCTGCCTGTGGCAGGGCGACGCCGGCGCCGGAGTGGTCTTCTTCTTCATTTTTCTGACCATGTCCTTTTCTGCCGGCGTCAAGCTGCGGTACTTTGCCATTCTTGGGGTTTTGACCGTCCTTGCAGTGCCCGTCCTTTGGAGGTATGTTTTGGAGGACTACCAGAAGGACCGGTTCATCGCCCTGTTCAATATTGAGAATCCCTCTGTTCAGGCGGAGGCCGGATACCACCAATATCAAGGGCGCATCACCATCGGCAGCGGCGGCATGAGCGGTTTGGGGCTGGGCCAGGGCAGCCGCGTGGCTAGTCACATCATTCCTTTCCAGCACAGCGACTACATTTTTTCCGTGGCCGGTGAAGAGTTGGGCTTTGTGGGCTGCTCGCTGATCATTCTTCTGCTGTTCCTGTTTCTCCTGAAGGTCCTCCGCGTAGCCTATTCGGCCAGAGACGATTTGGGGAAATATATCTGCTTCGGCTTCTTTGGGATGGTGGCGCTGCAATCTATCTCAAATATCGGTATGTGTTTGATCTATCTGCCGGTTATGGGCGTGACCCTCCCCTTCTTCAGCGCAGGCGGCTCCTCTGCGGCCTGTCTCTATCTGGGATTTGGACTGGTGCAGAGCGTGTTTATGCGAAGGAAAGAGAGCGATGGCGTCCGTTTGAAGCGCTCCATTCCCCTGCGGTTCTCCTACAAGCAGATGAAAAATATGTAAAAAATCCGCTGCATATGCAGCGGATTTTTTTGGAGGTGACACCCGGATTTGAACCGGGGAATGAAGGTTTTGCAGACCTTTGCCTTACCACTTGGCTATGTCACCATTTTTAGAAACAAGGCCATGACAGCGCCTTTCCTTCCTGGCGCGGAGGCCGGAACCTCTTTCTATTACAATGCGGAAGACTGAGGCCGAGCCTCGTTTCATTGTGGAGCGGAAGCCTGAGGCCGATAGAGCGCAAGCGCTCTATCTTGAAAAATCCTTTGGATTTTTCTCCGATTGAAATGCGAGTTCGAGCCTCGTACTTCTGTAAACAAAGGAAGCCCCCTCCGGGGACTTCCTTTGTTTATGGAGCGGAAGACGAGGCTCGAACTCGCTACCTCCACCTTGGCAAGGTGGCGCTCTACCAGATGAGCTACTCCCGCAGAATTCACCGCCGTCCCAAGCGGCTTTTATATTATATGCATTTCCGCCCCGTTTGTCAACCGAAAAATCAAAAAAGAATTTCAAATTCTGTCAGGATTGCAAGGATGTATAAACAAAGAGCAATTTCCGAATCTGCACAAGCAACTCGATTTGTTTGGTAGGTAGCGTTGATAAAGAGTTTCATTTTGTGCGCATATGTCGTCTGCTGCCCAAAGCATGGCCTTCTTTACGCAAAAATGTCATAGCCACCCTTATAAGGCGACTATGACATTTTAGGTGAAATGGTAATCCAAACAAACTTTATTCCTTATCTCTCGTGCTCAATAAATAGATTGGGTCGGTCCTGAAACTCACCGCTACCAGCACCACCGCCAACGCCATCACTAGCATACTTAGGCACAGCGGCACAGCGCAGTACACCGCCGCTGGAGTCTTCACATTTATCTCCGCCTTCTCAGCCAGAACGCGGCCTTGCGCCCATGGGCTGTACCGGGTGTCATAAATGTACTGGCTATCCCGGTCCTCCACAGTCTCAGCTGCTGCCAGGGGCTCTCGGACCTTGTCCATTGCCAGCACCCCACATACGCTCCCTGCTGAGGCTGACAGCACCGTCAATATCATCAGCCCTGAAAGAAGCGACATCCGGCACTGTCGCTTTGTCATACCAAGGCTCCGCTCGATGGCGGTGCGCTTTTTCTCCTTCACCACAAAGAAGTACAGCAGCAGCGCCACGATGGACAACGCCGCCATTATGCCTCCCAGCAGCAGAAGCAATGCCATGGCCAGGCTGTTGTTTAGCGACTTCATTATCTCCGAATACCCCCGGTCGTCGTAGGTAATACTGAGCCGCTCGGTCTCGGGGACGCGCTCGTGCAACGCCTCGTTGAACTCCTGGATACTGCCGTTAGGAATCTGGAAGGAGGCGGTACGGCAGGTCATAGGGCTGTAGTAGACTATATTGTCTTCCTCGCTGACCGTGATGGACTTTGCGGGGATAATAAAGGTGTCCTGACCCACCTCGATATCGTACATCTCCTGCCCTTCCGTCAGCCCCACTATCTCGTACTCCTGCTCAAAGAAAGGCTCGTAAAACTCGCCGTTTTCATCCAGAAGACTGAACGCGGCGTGAGGTCTGCCGCCTATTGTGCTCAAGTCCCTATACATCGCGCAGACAAAAGGCATGTTTACCTTGTCCCCTACATGGAGCCCGTTCCTTTCGGCAAACTCCCTTGATATCATGCACACCGGTGTGCCAGATTCGAACTCCTCCAGAGTTATCTCTCTGCCTGTAACAGTTTTAATCTTCCCCTCGTGCCAGCAAGGAAGGAGCTCCAGGGCAGTGGTTGCAACTGCGCAGAAACTGTGATTTCTCAGATCCGCGTTCCTGGCCCACTGGGCGAAAACGTATCCGGGATTGCCCTTTTCATAAAAATCATCGCCGGTGACATGAGCTATCTGCGCATAGTATGGAGTCTTGTAGTCCCAATCTATATCGTCAGGGAAATGCTCTTTGCCAAGATAATTTCCCTCCCGATCCGTCCGGCCTGAGTGGGGGCGGCTATATACCACATACTCGTCCATCTGATGCTCCGGGCAGTTCCACAGCTTGTCCAACTCCGCCACATACTTCTCCCCCGGTTCCAGAGGATAGTGTGTAGAATCCCAACACTGGCACACGGTGATATGGTCGCCCTCGTGCAGGGCAGTGTCCGGAGTAGTGCAGGTCCCCTGGCTCTTGTTATCCTTGGTGAACAACACCTTGGTTATCTCCACCTCCACCGGCATACCGTCGTCTCCTACCGGCTCCAGCGGCGTGAACTCCACTATATGAAATGCGTCATCATCACCGTACTGTGAAAAATCCAGCTCAGTAAAAACATAGTACGGCCTCTGCTCCGGCTTCACGACATAACCCGCTCCGGGGAAATCCAGGTCCTCAGGGGAAACATACTCCCCGTAATCGATCTTTTGTACAGAGCTCGTTCCCGTACAAGGATTGGGAACGGACACGCGCTCCGTACTTACAGCAAGCTGCTCCACAAATCCTATGGTTGAGTAGGTGTCCTCTACGATCTGTATACGTTCATTGTTCTCAATGGTGAGCACGGCCCCGGTGACTACCAGCGCAGTGCTGACCGCCATCAGCAGGAAGAAGAGTATGACTTTCCCGGGCTGCCGGAGCAGCTGCTTTATGCTAAAGATAAACATTATCCACCCTCCTATTCTGCCACTGTCAGCAACGTAAACGCGTCAAACCGCATGATCAGCGCAAGCGCCATTATGTCGGCAAGGCACGCGCAAATCAGGAACGCCCCACAAATAAGCAGCCCTCCTGAGAGGGACAACCCCGCCAACAGCACCATCACCGGGAGCACCAGCGCACAACCAGCCAGCTCGGCCAAAAATGCAGCCAGGAAGCACCCCAGCGCGCACAGGAAGCGGGACCTCCCCAGAGAGACGGATATGGCTATCACCCGCCGGGAGCCGCGCATGATCAGGAATATCGCCAGCACTATCATGCCAAACGCCAGCACGAAGAACGGAGCCTGAAACCGCCTGAAAAGCATGACGGTCTGGCCCAAAGTCTCGGCTGAAGTGACGAATTGCTCGTCGTCAACCACTATCGCGGAGCCGGTGAGATCAATCATCGTTTCGGGGTCGGGTTCAAGAAAACTTATATCCTTAATGCTCTCCTTAAAGGCGTTTAGCTGCCGGGGGTCTTTTAGAGTGGCCCCCATTACATTGTAGTTTACCTCTATTCCCTGGGACTCCATCACTTTACGCATCCAGTTCACCGGTACCATAAATTCCTTCGGGTTCTGTTGAGAATGGCTGGTGCCAACCACCTTCAAGGTCTGCTCCCCAAGGGGCATGTAGATAGCATCCTGATAAAGGTCATATGATATGGTGAATATAGGGAAAGTCACCTCGTCGCCCACTTCTATATCATAGCGATCAGCAAACATAGTCTCCACAAGGCACACGGCTTCGTCCGACTGAAATAGGGTTTCGTCATAGCCCTCCGAGTAGGTAAACTCGCCGTCGGGCATCCATATACAGTCCAGGCCGTTTATGCCATGTACATTGCAGTCCTTCTGAAACGGGTCCAGCTGCCGGGCCTCCTCACTGTATGCCCCCTCGCCGTAGATGTCGTAATGGAAGTCCTTCAGGTAGGGGCTGGATAGAAAGTTCTCGTAGCGGTATACATTGATATTGAGGCCATAGTCCCGGTCTCCGCTGAGATTTGTTACCTGGACTTTCACGGGTATAGTCTCAGCCAACCGGTCGATGGCTTCCTCGTTGGCGCGGATATTGCTCAGATAAAAGGCTACGCACCCCGCCAGCATTGCCGAGGCCAGCACAAGTATCACTGTGCGGCCCTTATTGCGTGCCAGCTGCCAGAAAGTTTCGGATAGGGTCAGCATTTTTCTGCCTCCCTCTCGATTTTGCCATCGCACATACGGTAGATAACGTCGGCCTGAGCGGCGATCTCCCGGTCATGGGTAACGACGATCATACAGCGATTTTCCTCGCCGGCCAGGTACTTCAGCAGCGTAATAATGTTCTTGCCGTTCTCGCTGTCCAGATTGCCAGTGGGCTCGTCCGCAAGGAGGACCTTAGCCTCGCTGGCGAGGGCCCTGGCGATAGCGACCCTCTGCTGCTGCCCGCCGGAAAGCATGGCGGGGCGCTTTCTGGGGTCCACGTCCTCAAGACCTACCGCGGCCAGGAGCTCCTGTGCCCGCGGGATAGCCTGTCGCATAGGCACCCGTACCACTCGCATGGGGTATGCCACGTTCTCAAGAATAGTCAGGTGTGGAAACAAGTTGAAGGACTGGTAGATGACGGACACATTCTCCCGGCGGTGGCGCTCGCTGCCTATCTCCTGGACAGTACGCCCGCCGAAGATCACTTGGCCCTCGTCGGGGTTCCCGAGTCCAGCCAGAACGGACAAAAGAGTGGTCTTGCCGCTGCCGGACTGGCCGACGATGGCATAGAACTTACCCAACTCGAACTCACAGCTTACGTCGTCCAGTGCATGAACCTTCTGATATTTGCTCTGGTAGGTGAACGATACTTTTTCAGCGCTCAAAATGCTCATAGCAGACCCTCCTGGCCAAAAGTAAAGTGTATTTTAATTGTACTGTTTCTGCAAGGAATATGCGCGCGATTTCCCTGTCATTTCATTACATTTTCATTATACCATGTTTCCTTTATGTTGTCAACAACAGAATAAAAAAATTATACTGTTTTCCAGTTGACATTCCCGCAAAGATTTAATATAGTATTACCATACCTTACCAAAAGGAGCACGCTGCATGTCCAAACAGATTAATTCATCGATAACTGCCTCCGAATTGGCACTTCTTCAGATTTTATGGGCCGCCTCCCGACCGCTAAACAAACAGGAAATATTGGAAAAGGCCACCGCGGACGAGCCCATGTTCGCAAAAAATTCCTTTCATCTTCTGGCAAATGAGCTTATCGCAAAGGGCTACCTGATCCCGATCGACAACGGCGGAATAGGTAGAAAAAACGCCCGGAGGTATGCCCCAACGGTGTCCTGCAACGAATTCCTGGCCATGCAGGTGCACTCGGCCCAAACGTATGAGCCGTCCGATATACCCGATATACTCGCAACGCTTCTGGACCTGTCCGCCGATACGGACCTGGAGCCGGTGCTGGCAGAGATAGAGCAGGTCATCGCCAAAAAGAGGCTGGAAAAGGAAGAAAAGAGCACTGTGTGAATAGAATATGTTGGAAATTCAGCTATAAAGAGAAAGCATAGAGAGAGTCGGTCTCCGTCTTTCCGATTTTTGGGCATGAAAAAGCCGCACTATACAGTGCGGCTTTTTCTGGTGCCTCCGATCGGAATCGAACCAATGACACGAGGATTTTCAGTCCTCTGCTCTACCAACTGAGCTACAGAGGCAAATATGGCGACCCGGAACGGGCTCGAACCGTCGACCTCTAGCGTGACAGGCTAGCGTTCTAACCAACTGAACTACCGGGCCATATCTACCAAGGAAAAATGGTGGGGACAATAGGACTCGAACCTATGACCCCCTGCTTGTAAGGCAGGTGCTCTAACCAGCTGAGCTATGCCCCCATGGTCTCAGGCACACCGCTTTTCTCAGCGACTTCTACATTTTACAAGATTCGTTTCTATTTGTCAAGCACTTTTTTCATTGGATTTTCCCATCTTTTGTATCAAGCAAGAGGGGCAGAAAACGGTCTCTGCCCCTCCCTATTTGCCCTTGCTATTTTGCGCTCAGATACTCGTCAATGGCCTTTGCGGCAACCTTTCCCGCTCCCATGGCGGAGATCACGGTAGCCGCACCGGTAACGGCGTCTCCGCCGGCAAACACGCCGTCCCGGCTGGTAGCGCCGGTGGATTCTTCCACAATAATACCGCCCCGGGAATTGACCTCCAGGCCCTCTGTTGTGGTCTTGATCAGCGGATTGGGCGAAGTACCGATGGCAATGATCACCGTGTCCACTTCCAGCTCAAATTCGCTTCCCTCCACGGGGACCGGACGGCGGCGGCCCCGCTCGTCCGGCTCTCCAAGCTCCATGCGGATACAGCGCATACCGGAAACAAAGCCGTTTTTCGGGTCCCTGGGGTCCTCCGGATTTTCGCAGCCGAGGATCTCCACCGGATTATTCAGCAGGCGGAAATCCACGCCCTCCTCGACAGCGTGCTCTACCTCCTCCTTTCGGGCAGGAAGCTCCTCCATGGAACGGCGGTATACGATGTACACCTTCTCCGCCCCCAGGCGCAGAGCAGTTCGTGCGGCGTCCATGGCAACGTTTCCACCGCCCACCACGGCCACCCTGCCACCCTTCATAATGGGCGTAACAGGATCGCTCCGATAGGCCTTCATCAGATTGCTGCGGGTGAGAAACTCATTGGCGGAGTATACGCCCTTGAGAGACTCGCCGGGAATATTCATGAAATTCGGCAAACCTGCGCCGGAGCCGATAAACACGGCTTCGTAGCCTGTTTCAAAGAGCTCATCAATGGTCAGGGTCTTGCCGATGACCATATTGGTCTGCATATCCACGCCCATAGCGGTCAGGTTATCGACCTCCTGCCGAACAATGGCTTTGGGCAAACGGAATTCCGGAATGCCGTACACCAGAACGCCTCCCGGCATGTGCAGGGCTTCAAATACGGTGACCTGATACCCCTTTTTGGCCAGGTCCCCGGCACAGGTTAGTCCCGAAGGGCCGGAGCCCACCACGGCCACCTTATGGCCGTTGGAGGGCACAGGACGGGGCTTTTTGGCGGCGTGGGCGTTGTGCCAGTCGGCCACAAAGCGCTCCAGGCGGCCGATCCCCACAGACTCCCCCCTGATGCCGCGCACGCATTTCGCCTCGCACTGGGTCTCCTGGGGACACACTCTGCCACACACCGCAGGCAGGCTGGAGGATCGATTGATGACCTGATAAGCGCCCTCAAAATCGCCCTCTTTGATTTTTGCGATAAATTCGGGAATGTGAATATTGACGGGGCAACCGCTGACACAGGGCATATTTTTGCAATTCAGGCATCGAAGGGCCTCATCCACGGCCGCCGCTTCGGAGTAGCCGGAAGCCACCTCCTGAAAATTGTGGGCCCGAATTTCCGGGGCCTGAGTGGGCATGGGGTTTTTCCGGGGATCCATGTTAGGCATTTTGCGGCTCCTCCTTCCGGAACAGATTGCAGGTCTCCTCATAGGTGTGGCGCTCAAAATCGCGATACATGGCTCCGCGGGACATGGCCTCGTCAAAATCCACCTCGTAGCCATTGAAATCGGGTCCATCCACACAGGCAAATTTTGTCACCCGTTTGCCCTCCCGGTTCAAAGTCAGGCGGCAACCGCCGCACATGCCTGTGCCGTCGATCATGATCGGGTTCATGGACACCGTACAGGGGATCCCGGTGGGTCTGGCCGCGGCCACAACAAATTTCATCATGATCAGCGGGCCGATGGCGATGATCTCGTCAAAGGTCTCGCCATCCGCAAACATTTCCTGCAAGGGGACGCAGACATTGCCCTCCCGGCCGTAAGAACCATCATCGGTCATAACGAACAGCCGGTCAGAAGCGGCCTGGAACTCCTCCTCCAGGATCAGCAGGTCCTTGGAGCGAAAGCCGATCACGGAGGTCACGTCACAGCCGGAAGCGTGGAGCTTCTGTGCGATGGGAAGGGCAATGGCACAGCCTACGCCGCCGCCTACGATGCACACGCGCTTCAGACCCTCCGTGCGGGTGGGAACGCCCAGGGGGCCCACAAAATCGCAAATGCAGTCGCCCGCGTTCAGATGATTCAGCTTAGCCGTAGTGGCGCCGACGATCTGAAAGATAATGGTAACGGTCCCCTGCTCTCTGTCATATCCGGCAATGGTCAGGGGAATGCGCTCCCCTTCCTCGTCCACACGCAGGATGATGAACTGGCCGGGCTCCGCCTTGGCTGCCACAAAGGGGGCTTCGATCTTCATTTTCGTCACAGTGGAGTTCAGCTCTTCTTTCTTGATGATCCGATACATAGACCATCCTCCTTATATGCATCCTTGAATGATTTATATGCGCTCGTACTGAGCCAGAAGCCAGTCCTTGACCTGTTCGATTCCCTCGTCGGTCAGGGGAAAATCGGCGGCCTGGCGCTCCTGCTCGCTGGATTTTTCAAAGCACACGTCCTCTGTCCAGCAGTATGCCAGAAGCTTCCCGGTTTCCTTATCTGGCTTTACCAGGTAGCGGAGCATGGCTTTCGTGGTCCAATCCTTCGTTCTGCTGCCGGTAAAGGTATTTCCTTCGGTAAAGAAGGTGAGCTGCTGCATGTCCATAGCTTCCACTTTCATCCTGCCCTTCCTTTCGTTTTTCTCCACACAGTATATCACAAAATTCCGCCGGTGTATAGAGTATTCCGCACTCAGCGGGGAACTTTCACATATTCTGGAACCAGAATATTCCGGAAAGAAGGCGCATTTATGGTCATTTACACAGTTCAGCCGGGAGATACCGTATGGAGCCTTGCCCGGCAGTACGGCGTCTCGCCCAGCCGCATTATCAGCGACAACGCGATCAACACGCCGGGGAGCCTCCCCATCGGCCAGTCTTTGGTGATCCTGATCCCCGAAGTGATCTATACGGTGCGGCCCGGCGATACCCTTTCCTCCATCGCCCGGCGGTACGACATGCCGGAGGTGGCCCTCCTGCAATACAATCCGGAGCTGATCTCAGCCCCCTATCTGCGGGCGGGACAGAACGTGGTGATCCGGTTTCAGGAGCAAAAACGGCGGGAGGTCTCGGTCAACGGCTATGCCTATCCCTATATCCGGCGGGACGTATTGCGCCGCGCCCTGCCCTATCTCACCTATCTGACAGTTTTTGGTTATGGCTTTACGGAGGATGGGGAATTGATCCCCATTGACGATCAGGCGCTGATCAACCAGGCCTACGAGTTCCGCACCGTCCCTGTCCTGCTGCTTTCCTCCATCACGGAGGAGGGGAATTTCAGCAGCAGCCGGGCCAGCCTCCTGTTTCGCAGCATTGCCCTTCAGGACCGGGTTCTGGAGCAGCTTGTGGAGATCATGCAGGAAAAAGGGTATCTGGGCCTGGACATCGATTTTGAATTCGTCAATGCCGAGGACGCGGGAGATTTTCAAAATTTCCTGCGCCGGGCCACCGAAAAAATGCACGAGGCCGGCTTCTTTGTCAATGTGGATCTGGCTCCCAAGACGTCGGCAGGCCAGGCGGGGCTTCTCTATGAATCTCACGATTACGCTGCCATCGGCGCCATTGCCGACACGGTTCTGCTGATGACCTATGAATGGGGATATACTTACGGCCCGCCCATGGCCGTGGCGCCGCTGAATAAGGTGCGGCAGGTGGTGGAATACGGAGTTTCCGCCATTCCCGCTGAGAAAATCATGATGGGCCTTGCAAACTACGGCTACGACTGGATACTGCCCTTTGAAAAGGGGACCACCCGCGCCACTGCCATCGGCAATGAATACGCGGTGGAGATCGCCCAACGGCACGGCAGCGCCATCCAGTTTGACCCCACGGCCCAGTCCCCCACCTTTGACTACCAGGGCGCTCAGAATCTGAACCATGTCGTCTGGTATGAGGACGTCCGCAGTATGGAGGGAAAATACAACCTGGTGGAGGAATTCGCCCTGCGGGGCGGCGGTTACTGGAATATTATGCGCCCATTCAACCAGAATTGGGCCTTTTTAGCCGCCCGCTACAATATCAGGAAGATCGTCTGAGGAAAAGGCGCGGCGGTACAGGTAAGCGTTGCCCCGCTTCCCGATTCGCTCCACAGCCCCCATGCCGTAGAGAACAAGCATGGAAGAAGATGCATCGCCGGATTTCAGCTTTGCCGCTTTGGCAAATTCCCCGGCGGTAAATTCTTCCGGCAGGGCTGGGGGAATCAGTTTTCCGTAATCAGAGGGAGTCTCCAGCCAGATCTCCTCCAGAAGGGAAACGGGAAACCGGTCAAACCGGGTGGCCCGCTTCTTTTTGTCCTTGCCGTAGCCATCCTTCAGCCGGTAATCCTCCACCTCCAGGAGCAGTACGCAGAATTTCAAACCCTCTCGCCCCAGCAGCTCCCGAAGACCATAGAGCTCCGGTAAAATCGCGCTGGCTGTTGGCAGCCTGGAAATCTTTTTGCGCGGTTCTGCCGTACCGTCCTCATCAATCCAGATCAGCCATCTTTCGGCCGGTACAGGATATGCCACGGTCACAGGTGCCATTTCCAAAAAGGTTTCCAGCTTCTTTTTCAGACGAAAAAGCTGCCGGGTCTGTATCTCTACAAAACCGGCTTCATTTCGCACATCCGCAATAAAACGGCCCGCCTTCACCTCATGGTGATCGGCACAGGGATCAAAATAGGTTTTCAGCACCGCGTGCTGGGTCTTTTCGCTGAGCGTGCCCACGCCCTGCTGATGGCGGCCGTCCTTCATAACGGCCTGACAGGCCTGCAAAAACGCGGTCTTATCCATTGGGGTCCTTCTCCTTGAAGGTAAACAGCCGTGAGAAATTGTCAAAAAGAATTTTTCGGTTGGCGTCCTCGTCCAGTTCCAGGGCAAAGAAGCGCTCCAGCTCCTGGGCCGGCTCCCACATGGGAAAGTCCGTGCCGAACATGGTGTGATCCACGCCAAAATGCTCGATGCTGCGCAGAGCCTGTTCCCGGGTCAGTGCAAACAGGGAGCTGGAGGTATCCACATACACATTGGCGCCTTGCAGCACCTTTCGGGCGTCCTCCCACTCTGTATAACCGCCCAAATGGGCCGCGATGCAGGTGAAGTCCGGAAGCTTCTCAAGCACATGCATCAGCCGGCGGGGCGAGGAAAAATCGGTGCGCTTGTCCCCCATGTGAAAAAGGACCACCAGTCCCCGGCGGTTTGCCTCCTCGTACACGGGGAACATCCGCTCATCATCGATAAAAAACTTCTGAAAATCCGGATGGACCTTAATGCCACGCAAGCCCCGGCGCTCTATATCGTCCATTTCCGCCCCAATATCCTCCACGTCCTGATGCCACGCGGCAAGACCGATAAACTGGGGATATTCCTGGCATTTGCGCTGGATGAATTCATTGATAGACCGCACCTGAGAAAGCTTTGTGGCCACGGAGGATACCAAAAAGCTGTCAATTCCAGCTCCGCCGCCGCGCTCCAGCAGCACATGGGGCGTTCCTACATTGCCCATGCCCATATGATAAAATTCCCCCACGGAGGCGGTGGCCTTTTCTGCAATTTTCCCCGGATAAATATGGGCATGGGCATCGGCTACCCGGTACTCGACGCCATTATGCATTACCGACAAGCGAATCCACCCTTTCCTTTCGTCGCTCCCGTTCTGCTTTGGAATAGATACAGCCGCAATAATCCTGCCGATATAAATCGTATTCCCTGGAAAGCGCCAGAGAGCGTTTATATCCATCCCGCTTTTTGAAATCCGCCGGAAGATGGCGGATGCCAAATTCCCTCCCGGCCTCTTCGCCAATGCGGTTGAGCGCCTCGGCATTTTTCAGCGGACTGATAGAGAGCGTGGTGGTAAAATAATCAAAGTGAAGGGCCGCGGCGGTTTTCGCCGCCCGCCGGAGCCGCAGCCGAAAGCAGGCCATACAGCGCTCCCCGCCCTCGGGAACATTCTCCAGGCCTTTGACAATTTCGGAAAAATCCTCCCCGGCATATTCACAGGGCAGCAGGGTCACCGGATGCCCCAGGGGCATGGAGGCAATCAGCCGCTCCAGCTCTCTTTTGCGTTTTTCATATTCCGTTTCCGGGGAAATATTGGGGTTATAGTAGAGGATGGAGATGGCAAAAAAACGGGAAAGATATTCCAGCACATAGCTGGAGCAGGGGGCGCAGCAAGCATGCAAAAGCAGGGTCGGCGTTGTTCCGCTCTGTTCGATCTCCCGGAGAAGTTTCTCCGTTTCAAGACTATAATTTCGTTTTGGCGCAGCCATAGCGTCTCCCCTCCTTTTCTGAGGCTTCCTAAATTCTATCACAGGGCTGATCGATCTGCAAGCCGTCAGCTTCCTGCTGACGGAGGCGCGTCAAAAAGTCCTTGTCTATCTGGACTTCACCGGCGGAAAAGGCCTCTGTCCCGCCATTGTCAAGCTCCACCAAAAGCCTGGCCTTGTCGTCAATGCCCAGCACCGTGCCCCGGCTTTGCTCATTCCCCCTGGTAAAGGCGATCTCCATCCCAGTCAACAGGGAACGGCGTTTGTATTCCGACAGGAAAGTACGGACCGGTAAGGCCTTATAATATTCCCAGAAGAAATTGAGGATCTCGGCGGCCAGCGCCGCTCGGACGTCGGTTTCGGGAGCCTTTGCAAACAGAGCGCCCGCCACGTCGCTGATCTCCTCCGGAAAGCCGCCTTCCGGTTCCAGGACATTGACGCCAATCCCCAGTACAGCGTATCGGAGGCCGCCGGAGCTGAGATCGGCCGCCGCCTCCGTAAGGATCCCGCAGATCTTCCGCCCCCGGAGATAGACGTCGTTGACCCACTTGATTTTCGCCGTCTCTCCCGTTACCTTCTCCACAGCAGCGGCCACTGCCACCGCAGCGGCAGTGGTAATGGACAGGGCGTCCTCTGCGGAAAAGCCGGGCCGAAGCAAAATACTCATGTAAAGCCCCGTTCCCGATGGCGAATGGAAGGAACGGCCCAGGCGGCCCCTGCCCGCCGTCTGCCGGTCCGCGATCAAAACGGTTCCCTCCGGCGCGCCCTGCTCCGCCAGTTCCTTGACCACGGTGTTGGTGGAGCCCACTGTTTCCCGGATTTCCAGATCAATCTTTCCGGCGAAGCCCATCAGGCGGCGGAGAATTTCCTCTCTTTCCAGCATCCTTCTTCCTCCACAGTGACAGCGGACAGTTTCCTGTCCGCTGTCAAACATGCTTATTCCTTGACTGGCTTGAAGCTGTCCTTCAGCTTCACGGAACGGTTAAACACCAGGTGCTCCGGCGTACTGTCCCTGTTGTCCACGCAGAAATATCCCTGACGCATAAACTGGTAGCTCTCTCCGGGCTTTGCGTCCTTCAGGGTGCTTTCCAGCTTGCAGCCCGTCAGCACCGTGAGAGAATCTTTGTTGAGATAATCCAGGAAATCACCCTCCTCCGGGTTTTCCACGGTAAAGAGATTATCATAAATCCGCACTTCAGCGTCCAGGGCCGATCCGGCGTCCACCCAGTGAAGCGTAGCGCCCTTGACCTTGCGGCCGTCGGCAGGGTCGCCGCCCCGGCTGTCAGGATCATATTCCGCCGCGATTTCGGTGACTTTTCCGGTCTCGTCGGTCTCATAGCCCACGCACCGAATGAGATAGGCGCCTTTCAGGCGGCATTCCGGGCCTTCCGGGTACAGCCGCTTGTACTTCGGGATGGGCTCCGGCAGGAAATCCTCCCGCTCGATCCACAGTTCCCGGCTGAAGGTGACCTGGCGGCTGCCGTCCTCAGGTTTGTTGGGGTTATTCTCCACGGTAAGGGTCTCGGTCTGTCCAGCGGGATAGTTGGTGATGACCAGCTTTACAGGGTCCAGCACCGCCATGACCCGGCGGGCGTTCAGGTTCAGATCTTCCCGGAGACAGTGCTCCAAAAATGCGTATTCCACCGTGGAATTCACCTTGGAGACCCCGTTTCGCTCACTGAAATTCCGGATGGAAGCAGGGGTATAGCCTCTTCTGCGCAGGCCGCAGATGGTGGGCATACGGGGATCGTCCCAGCCGTCCACATAATTTCCCTCCACCAGAGCCCGGAGCTTACGCTTGCTCATGACCGTGTTGTTGATGCCCAGACGGGAAAATTCGATCTGCCGGGGCTTGGAGGGCAGGGTCACGTTCTGAATGACCCAGTCATAGAAGGGCCGATGATCCTCAAACTCCAAAGTACACAGGGAATGGGTGATGCACTCCATGGCATCCTCAAAGGGATGGGCGTAATCGTACATGGGATAAATGCACCATTTGTCCCCGGTACGGTGGTGGGCCGTGTGGTTGATCCGGTAAATCACAGGGTCCCGCATATTGAAATTGCCGGAGGCCAGGTCGATCTTTGCCCGAAGGGTCATGCGGCCATCCTCAAACTCTCCGGCCCGCATACGGCGAAACAGGTCGAGGCTCTCCTCACGGGGCCGGTCCCGGTAAGGGCTGGTAGCCGGAGTGGTCAGATCGCCCCGCATCTCCTTCATCTGTTCGGGCGTAAGCTCGCAGACATAGGCAAGGCCTTTCCCGATCAACTCCTCTGCCCCCCGGTACATCTCCTCAAAATAATCGGAGGCGTAGTAGAAGCGGTCGTCCCAATCGTAGCCCAGCCAGCGGATGTCCTCCTGAATGGCGTCAACATACTCCACATCCTCTTTGGTGGGGTTTGTGTCATCCATACGCAGATTGCAGATGCCGCCGAAGCGCTCCGCGGTGCCGAAATCCACAAAGATGGCCTTGGCGTGGCCGATGTGCAGATAGCCGTTGGGCTCGGGAGGAAAACGAGTATGGACCTGCATTCCCTCCGTGCGCCCGCCGGGGCCGCAGTCCTCTTTGACAAAGTCATCGATAAAATTGGTGGAAACCACCTCGTTCAGGTTTTTTTCCTCGCTCATAGCTAAATCCCTCTTTCCTTCAGGAAAATTATTCAAATTTTGCCAGTCCGGCCTCCAGACGCCGCAGAGCCTCCTCCCTGCCCAGCAGGGTCAGAATCTCCATAGCGCCGCCGGGAGTGACAATGGTTCCTGCGGCGGCAATGCGCACCGGCCACAGGAGCGTTCCGTTTTTCACTTCCAGACGCTGTGCCAGACCAATTAGCGCCTCGTGGATTTCTTCCAGCTCCCAGGAGGGGAGCTGTCGAAGGGCCTCCAGGGCGGCTCTCAGCATTTCAGGGGAATTCTCCAAAGTCGTTTTGCTCTTCTTGTTGATAAAAAAGTCCACAGGATAATCCGGCAGCTCCTTAAAAAAGCCGAGCAGGCCGGGAATCTCGTTGAATTTTGTAATGCGGGCCTGCAAAATGGAGTGCAGCACCTCCCAGGGCTTTTCCCCATCTCCGAAAACCTCCCGGTAATAGGGCATGGCATGGGAAAGAAATTCCTCGGCCCCCATGGCCTTGATATATTCCCCATTGAACCAGTTGAGCTTGTCGTAGTCGAACACCGCCGGAGACTTGCTGATCCGGCTGGCGTCAAACTCCTGCTCCAGCTCCCCCAGCGTAAACATCTCCCGGTTGTCCTTGGGCGACCATCCCAGCAGGGCGATATAGTTGATGATCACAGCAGGCAGATAGCCGTCGTTTAAGAGCCCCTCAAAGCTGGTAGAGCCGTGGCGCTTGGCGAGCTTGGACACGCTGCCATCCGGGTTTTTCCCCATGATCAACGGCAGATGGACATAGGTGGGGATCTCCCACCCAAAGGCTTCATAAAGGAGATTGTACTTGGGGGTGGAGGTCAAATACTCACTGCCCCGCACCACGTGGGTGATGTGCATCAAATGATCGTCGATGACATTGGCAAAATTGTAAGTGGGATACCCATCGGCCTTCAGAAGCACCTGATCCTCAATTTCCTTATTCTCAATGGTGATCTCCCCATACACCACATCCTGATAGGTGGTGGAGCCGGTCAGCGGCACCTTCTGGCGGATCACATACGGCGTACCGGCGTCCAGAAGGCGCTGGACCTCCTCCTGGGGCAGGTCGCGGCAATGACGGTCATACCCGCCCAGGCCGTTTTCATCGTGGAGGGATTCCAACCGCTCCTTGGAGCAGAAGCAATAATAGGCCTTCCCCTCTTTTACCAGCTGCTCGGCATAGGGCCTGTAAATCTCCTTACGCTGGCTCTGCACATAGGGACCGTATTCGCCGCCTACGTCCGGGCCTTCGTCGTGCTGCATCCCGGCGGTGGCCAGCGTACGGTAGATCACGTCCTCTGCCCCCTCCACCAGCCGTTCCTGATCGGTGTCCTCAATGCGCAGGACAAACTTGCCGCCCTGGGATTTGGCGATCAAATACTCGTAAAGCGCCGTGCGCAGATTGCCCACATGCATCATACCCGTGGGACTTGGCGCATATCTTGTTCTTACCGTTGCCATACCGATTTCCCTCTTTCCTCAATCATGCCCTTTATCATATAACAAACCAAAGAATTTCGCAAGAAAAATCCGAAAAATTTTCCGCTGCTGGAAGAATTCCCTTGTCTATTGTCCCCGGTTATCATATAATCATAAAAAACATATCTAGGGAACGGGAGGAATCTCTTTGAAGAAGATTTTTGTGCGCGGGGATCGGGAAAAGATGAAAAACTACGACGAAGCCCTGACTGGCGTCGGCTTTTCCCCTGTCTTTTCTCTGGATCTCTCTGCGGCGGAGGATTGCTGCGCTCTGCTCCTTCCCGGCGGCGGAGACGTGGATCCCGCCAGATACGGACAGCAAAATGAAGCCTGTTCCAATATCGACCTGGAACGGGACCGGGAGGAACTGCGGCTGATCCGCACCTTTTCCCATGCTCACAAGCCGATTTTCGGCATTTGCCGGGGCTTGCAGATTCTGAACGTGGCCTTCGGCGGAACGCTCTGCCAGGATATTGAGACCGCTCCCGTTCACAGATGGGAAGAAGCCACCGGGGACAAGGTCCACCAGATCGGCGTGATGGAAAACAGTTTTCTTTTCCCGCTGTATGGAAAGGACTTCCCGGTCAACAGCGCCCATCATCAGGCCATCGACCAGCCGGCTCCCAATTTCATTGTAACTGCCCAGGCGGCAGATGGCGTGATCGAAGCGGTGGAAGACCCCGCCGGGGGCATCTATGCCGTCCAGTTCCATCCGGAGCGCATGGCCTTTGGGCACCGCCGCCCGGATGCCGTAGACGGCAGAAGGATTTTCGAATTCTTTTATGAGGTCTGCCGCTCCTGAAAAATTCAGCGGAGTTTCACGCTGATACCATTTTTCAGAGAAAAGGAAGCGCGAAAAAACTTGACAAGGTTTTAAGTCAATGCTATAATCGCATATGTCAGTTGTGCGCGAGTGCTGGAACTGGCAGACAGGCACGTTTGAGGTGCGTGTGTCTTCGACGTACGGGTTCAAGTCCCGTCTCGCGCACCAAACACGAGAGGTCCTTCTTTGGAAGGGGCTCCCGTGTTTTTTATTCAAGAAAGGGACTTGAACCGTTCAACCCGTCCCGTTTTGCGCACCACGGGCAGGTTTATCGTATTTGATGAACTTGCTTTTTTCTATCTAGCGGTCGCTATCACGCAGGCCGCCGGAAAAGAAAGGAAGAGGGATATGCTGCCCACAAGAATGGAAGCTGAAAGACTGCTGAGAGAAGCCGAGGGCTGCAATCCGGGCCCCTGGGGAAACCATAGCCGTGTCGCGGCACATTGCGCCCAAAAGATAGCCGAAGCGTGCCCGGAAATGGATGGAGAAAAGGCATATATACTGGGGCTGCTTCACGATATTGGAAGAAAATTTGGCGTCAGGCATTTAGGCCATGTAACAGACGGCTATGCCTATCTGATGAAATTGGGGTATGATGAAGCCGCAAGAATCTGTCTCACACATTCCTTCAATAACCACTCCCTTGAGGGGTACATCGGAAAAATTGACGTCTCCGCTGAGGAGATGGAGATGCTCACCACTGCGTTAGCCGAGGTCAAAATGGACGATTATGACGGGCTGATCCAATTATGCGACGCCCTGGCAGGCAGTGAAGGCGTGTTGGATTTAGAAGAACGCATGGGCGATGTGAAAAAGAGATACGGAAGCTACCCGCAGGAAAAGTGGGATACGAATCTAAGGCTGAAAGAATATTTTGAAAGGAAAGCCGGAAGAAGTATTTACGATCTTGTCGAAAAGGAAACATACAGGCCATAAAAGCTTACCCCACTGCGGCCGCGCCTCAGTGGGGTGTTTAATTTTAAGATCGGAATCGGGATTGGCTTCTGCCGGTCATTCTGCTTTTTTGACCGGGTGGCGGATTACGGTTTTCAGCTTCTCCGGAGCGCAGCGGCGGGCGTCGCTTAAATAGATCTCGTGATGGCGCCGAGTCTCGGAGAAATCGGTCACAAAGCCCTGTTCTGCGGCAAAGCGATCCATATCCGCAATGGTTGCGGGCTCGTCGTCATAGAGACCCAGGTGCATACATTGCACACAGAGGCCCTCCTCATGGGTCCAGAATTTTGCCTTGGAAAAGTCCGTTCCTTTCTTGCGGGCAGCCTCCTCCATGGCCCAGTCAAAGTCCGCTTTTGTGATAAAATCCGGCAGGCGGATCACCGACAGCCACTGGAAGTCCTGCTTTCGGCTGTAATCGATCCCGCCGCCATTTTCCATCCACCAGAAGCCCTCCAGCGGAGGCACCACATAATCAAAAAAACCATCGATCTCATGCCCGGTGCGCTTGCTCATTTTCAGCGTGAAGGCCAGACCGTACAGCAGGCCAATGCTCGCTTTATATTTTCCCTCCGCCGCGTTTGGGTCCCCCTGTCCCCGGACCGCGATAAAATTCATGGCCGGAATCTCGACCAGCTGGGGTCTGTTTTTCGGAAGATAGAACTCCTTATACTCCTTCTTATAGTCAAAAGCCATCTTTTATCCCTCCTTATCTGCTATTATTGCACAGAAGCGAACATTTGTCCAGTATCATATGGAAAAATTTCCCTGTTCTGCACAGAAAAAGCCGCCAACGGAGATCTGTCCGTCAGCGGCTTTTTTTAGTCTTCTGCCGAATACTGCTAACTCCCTTACTTTGCAGCAGCGACGGCCCCGTTCAGGGCAGCAATCAGGCCCTGCATCTGCTCATCGGACATCATCCCGAAACTGGCGATGCTCTTTAAGGGCATACTGTTCATCATGGCTTCCATGGCCTGCTTGTTCATAATAGCATCCTCCCCGGCGTCCGCGTTAGCGGCTGCGGCCAAAGGATTGTTCTTCGCAGCCTCCGCCATGACCTGCTGCATGACGGGAGCCGTTCTGGGATCGGCAAACAGCTCACCCAGGGTGGTAGCGGTATCCACCGTAAAGGGAAGGAGCTTGGCAGTGGTAAAGCGGATGGGTGCGGTCAACCTGACGTCGTCGCTGGCGTGAGCAACGGCCACCTCATACTCGCCGGAGGGAGCGTACCAGTCGCCCAGGCCCTCGTGATAGTAGGAAAGGCTGCGGGCATTGATGGCCATGGAGACCGTCTTGGTTTCGCCGGGCTGGAGAGCAACCTTGGCAAAGCCCTTCAACTCTTTTATGGGGCGAATGGGCGTGCCGGTCTTGTCGCTGACATAGAGCTGTACCACTTCCTTGCCGGCGATGCTTCCGGTATTCTTCACATCCACGGAAACAGTGACCGTGCCGTTGTCATCCATAGCGTCAGAGGACAGCTTCAGATTGCTGTAGGCAAAGGTGGTGTAGGAAAGGCCGTGGCCAAAGGCCCAGCGCACAGGCATCTTCCTGGCCTCATACCAACGGTAGCCCACAAAGACGCCCTCGGCGTAAACGACGGTCTTGCCGTCGCCCGGGAAATTCAGATAGCTGGGATTGTCTTCCAGGCGGTACGGGAAGGTCTCGGCCAGACGACCGGAAGGATTGGCTTCGCCGTAAAGCAGGCGGTCGGCAGACTCACCGACGCCCTGGCCGCCCAGGTACATTTCCAGAATGGCCGCTACATCATCAGCCCAGGGGGTTTCGATGGGACTGCCGTTATGAAGCACCACTACCGTGTTGGGCTGTGCGGCGGCGACAGCGGCAATGACCTGGTTCTGACAAGCAGGCATCTTCATGTGAGAGCGGTCAAAGCCCTCACTTTCAAAGGAATCCGGCAGACCGGCAAAAATGACGGCCACATCGGCGGCCTTGGCGGCCTCTACGGCCTTCTGAAGCTCGGCGGGATCCGTTGTATCGCCGTCAAAGGGGAAGCCCTGCACATAGGTGACGCTGCGGCCCTTGGCCTTTGCGGCGTCCAACGCAGAGGTGACCTTGCTGGCATTGATATGGCTGGAGCCGCCGCCCTGGTAACGGGGCTTCTCGGCATAAGCGCCGATATAGGCTACCTTCTTCCCGGCCTGAATGGGCAGGATACCGTTGTTTTCCAGCAGCACGGCGCATTCCGTCTCAATATCCACAGCCTTCTCGTGGTCGACGTCACGGTCAAAGACAGCGTTGGGATCGCGGTTCTCCACATAGGATTCGATCACCGTCAAAATGTGCTCCACCGCCTGGTCCACCAGAGCCTCGTCCAGAGAGCCGTCCTTTACAGCGGCAACGATTTTGGCGTCGTTGACGCCGCCGGAACCGGGCATTTCCAGATCCAGACCGGCAACAATGCCCTTGACGCGGTCGGCCACGGCGCCCCAGTCGGTCATGACATAGCCGTCGAAGCCCCACTCGTCCCGCAGGATCTCAGTGAGCAGATAGCGGTTTTCGGAGGCAAAGGTGCCGTTGATCTTATTGTAGCTGCACATGACCGTTTTGGGATGGGCTTCCTTCACAGCGGTTTCAAAGGCGGGAAGGTAGATTTCCCGGAAGGTCCTTTCGGAAAGCTCAGAGGAGCAGCTCATGCGGTTGTATTCCTGATTGTTGGTGGCAAAATGTTTGATGCTGACGCCCACATGCTTGCTCTGCAGGCCGTTGATGTAAGCGGCAGCCATCTTGCCGGCCAGATAGGGATCTTCGGAAAGATACTCGAAGTTTCGGCCGCAGAGAGGACTGCGCTTGATGTTGACGGCGGGCCCCAGCAGGACGCTGAGGTCCTCTGCCTGGCACTCGTTGCCCAGGATCTCGCCCATTTTGCCAATGAGCTCCGTATCAAAGCTGGAGGCAGTGGCGCAGGCAGCGGGAAAGCAAACAGCCTTGATACTGTCGTTCAGGCCCAGATGATCGGCCTTGTCGTCCTGCTTGCGCAGACCGTGAGGTCCGTCAGAAACCATGACGGAGGGGACGCCCAGCCGCTCTACAGGCTTGGTGTGCCAGAAGTCCAGACCGGAGCACAGGCCGGCCTTTTCTTCCAGCGTCATTTCAGAAATGATCTTCTTGATGTCCATTTTGCACGCTCCTTACAAAAGAAATATATTTTCTTAAATGTAACACATTATTTTGTGAAATTCAACACAAATCTGCGAAATTGCAAAAAAAGAACGCCCCGAGGGCGCTCTTGATCCCTTTATGCTTCCCGGTTCAGGTCCCTGACCATGATGAAATCATCCATCACGTAGCCGGAGCCGATGTCGCTGGCCACCTTTTCCACGGTCCGGAAGCCGTAATGCTCGTATACTTCCACCGCGTGGGCGTTTCCCTTGTTGACCGTCAGGCGAATTTTGGAAAGCCCCTCCCTGCGGGTCTCCTCCGCCACCAGGTCCATCATTTTCCCCACAGCGCCGTGGCCGCGGAACTTCGGCAGCAGATAGACCTTGCTCAAAAACATCTCCTCTCTCCCCTCGTACCGGGGAGAAAAGCCCACAAAGCCGCCGTCCCGACCGTCGCACACCGCCATGTAATAGCGATAATTGAGGCGCTCCATCTGGTCCTTCACCGCGTGGTCCGACTGGAATTTGTCAAGCATATACTCCACCTGCCCCTCCGGCACAAGGCTGTCGTAGGTCAGGTGCCAGACCTTTTCCGCGATGGCGCACAGAGAGTCGATTTGCGCCTGTGTTGTCACTTTTTCCAATTTGATTTCCATAGCTTCTCTCCTGTTCACATCTGCCTTTCGCTGTAGTTTCCCAGAAAAGAAAATCGGGGAAGCTCATCGTGCAGGGAGCAGATCAGCTCCAGGGTGGCCTTTTCGTGGATATTTCCGGTAAAATCCAGATAAAAGTCGTACTCAAAGGTACTGCCGGGAATGGGACGGGACTCGATCTTTGTCAGGTTCAGGCCGCACATGGCAAATCTTTCCAGGACGTTATAGAGAGAGCCGGTGGTGTGGGCCAAAGAAAAGCAAAGGCTGATCTTGCTGGCGTCTGCGGGAAGAACAGGCTCTTGGGAGATGATCACAAACCGGGTGGTGTTGTTCTTCTCGTTCTGAATCCCTTCCTCCAGGACCGTAAGGCCGTAGCTCTCCGCAGCTTCCCGGGAACAGATGGCCGCCGTGCCGGCAGGCTTCTCTGTCGCCACATACTTAGCGGCAGCCGCCGTGTTGGAATAGTCCAGGCTTTTCAGACCGTGGGCAGTGATGTACTCCGAACACTGGGAAAGAGCCTGGGGGTGAGAAACCACGGTGTGAACCGCCATATCCGGCGCCGCAGCAGCCAGGCAGTGTTCCACCTTTACGGCGATGGCGCCCACAATGTAGAACCGATACCTCAAAATCAGATCATATACCGCGGTGACGGAACCGGCGGCGGAGTTCTCCACCGGCAGCACACCGAAGCTGCCCTCGCCCTTTTTCACTTTTTCAAAGACCTGGGCAAAGCTGGGCACAAAAGAGATGGGCGCATTGTGGAAAAAGCCCAGTGCGGCATGATGGGAATAAGCCCCTTCCACTCCCTGGCACAGGATCGTTCCGGGAGCGGCGGGCATTTCCCTTTTGGCGCTTTGTTCCATTTCCCGGAGATCGCCTCCCCCGCCCAGCATCTGGTGCTGGCGGGCACGGCTGACGCTCATAATGGCGGCGTAAAGGGCGGTGGCGCTGGGGCCGAACTCTCCGGCCTCCTGCCTGACCCGGTCCAGGATCTCCTGCTCCCGCTGGGCGTTGAGCACGGGGACTCCCGCCGCCTGCTTGATCTTTGCAACCCGCTCCGAGCACTGCATCCGGGCGATCAGCAGGGGCAGCAGCTGTCGGTCCACATCGTCGATGTCCCTGCGGACCTCCGCCAGTTTTTTCTCTGTTTCCTGATCCATCTCTATCACTTCGCTCAATCCTGAAAATTTCTTCTCACAGCAGGTTGTCCCGGGCCAGCAGCTCCAGGGCGGCGATACAGGCGGCAGCCTCTACCACCGGGGCTGCGCGGGGCACGATGCAGGGATCATGCCTGCCATGGATCGTAAGCTTGGCGTTTTGCCCGCTCTCCAAATCCACAGTGTCCTGCTCCCTGCCGATGGAGGGCGTGGGCTTAAACGCCACCTGGAAAATCACGGGCATCCCGTTGGTGATGCCCCCAAGAATCCCGCCACAACGGTTGGTGCGGGTCTTGACCTTTCCCTCATCATCGCAATAAAACGGGTCGTTATTCCAGCTGCCTCTGAGCCAGGCAGAGGAAAATCCCGCGCCGAAATCAATCCCCTTCACTGCGGGGATGCCGAACACCAGGGAGGAAATCAGATTTTCCACCCCGCCGAACATGGGGTCGCCCGCTCCCGCAGGAAGCCCTACAATAAAGCATTCCACGGTTCCCCCCACGCTGTCGCCTGCCCGTCTGGCGCCTTCGATGACCCGGCGCATCCGCTCCTTGGCCCGGGGGTCTGCCACCGGGAAATACTCCGTGCTCAAACGGCGCAGCAGCTCCAGGTCAGGGTCCACCTGGTCGATCAGCCCGCCCCCCACGCGCCAGATGGAAGTAATGTGGGAGGAAACCAGGATCCCCCGGCGTTCCAGGATCTGCCGGGCCACCGCGCCCGCAAAAACCAGGGGCGCTGTCAGCCGCCCGGAAAAATGACCGCCGCCCCGGACGTCATTGCGGCCGCCGTACTTGACCCAGGCCGTATAATCTGCATGGCCGGGCCGGGGATGGGTTTTCAAATTGGAATAATCCTTGGAGCGCTGGTTGGTATTTTCCACGATGGCGGTCAGCGGCGCTCCGGTGGTCACGCCGTCCAGCAGGCCGCAGAGGACCTTCGGGGTATCCGGCTCCTTCCGCTGGGTGGCGGTAGGGTCCTGCCCCGGGGCCCGGCGGGCCATTTGGCGGAGGACCGCATCCATATCTACCTCTTCACCTGCGGGAAGGCCGTCTATCGTGACACCGATGGCCTCTGTGTGGCTTCCGCCAAAAATGGAAATTCTGATTTTTTCACCCCATATGGACGACATGGGCGCTCCCTCCCAGCTTTCTGAAATCTTCAAAGAAGCCCGGATAGGACTTCCGAATACTTTGCTCATCCGTGACAGAAACTTCCCCTTTGCTCCGCAGAGCCGCCGCGGACAGGGCCATGACCACGCGGTGGTCGTTTTTCCCCTCCGCCCTGCCGCCTGTCAGAGCGGGGACGCCCCGGATCACCAGTCCATCGGTCGTACCTTCCGCCCGTCCGCCAATGGCGTTGACAGCCTCCTCCATAGCGGCCAGACGGTCGCTTTCCTTCAGGCGGAGGCGCTGGGCATTGACGATGCGGGTCTCGCCCTCGCAGAGAGCGGCGCAGGCCGACAGCGCCGGGACCATGTCGGGGATCTGCGCGGCGTCAATGACAGCTCCGCGAAGTCCCCCAAAGGGCTTCCCGGCACTGGGATTCCAGGCGGTAAGGACGCCGCCGTCCCAACGGACGCGAAGCCCGAACCGGCAAAACTGCTCCACACATGCCCGGTCTCCCTGCCGGGAGTCCGGGTCCAGGCCGTGAAGCCGCACCTGGGCTCCTTCCGGCGACAGCGCCGCCATGGCCAGGAAAAAGGCCGCCTGGGACCAATCTCCCTCCACCCGGTAATCCCGGACAGAATAGCTCTGCCCGCCGGGCACCTGCCATCCACTGCTGCTCTTTTCGATGGCAATTCCGAATTCCCCAAGGATTTTCAGCGTCAGGTTTACATAGCCCTCCGATTCCAGGGGCGAGGTCAGCTCGATCCGGCTGTCCCCCGGCAGAAGGGGCAAAGCAAAAAGCAGCCCTGTGATAAATTGCGAGCTCACATTGCCCGGCAGGGCAAAAACCCCCGGCTCCAGCCGACCGGAAAGCTCCAGTGGAAGCTCGTCTCCTCCCACGGAGCGGTACTTTACTCCGTGCTGGGGCAGAAGCTCCCGGTAAATGCTCATAGGCCGCTGGGGCAGCCGTCCCCGGCCCGTAAACCGCCAGTTTCCGCCCAGTGCCGCCGCAATGGGGATCAAAAAGCGCAGTGTGGAGCCGGATTCCAGACAATCGATCTCTCCGCCCGTTCCCTCTCCCAGGGCAGCGCAGTCCAGATGGACTGTCTTTGACCCGGCGTCATAGACTGCCTGTCCCCCCAGCACCCGAACAGCGCCCAGGGTGGCTTCCATATCGTCGCTGCTGTCGATGGGAGATACCGCGCACTTTCCCCCGGAGAGGGCGGCGCAAAGCAGGGCCCGGTGAGCCGCGCTTTTACTGGGAGGGACCGTGACGTCCCCGCCCAAAAAGCTGTTTCCGTAAACGATCACGCTTTCGACCCTCCTTAACCCTCGGTCCGCTTGATTTCTGCGGCAGTCCGAAGAAGTTCTCCCAAGCCTTCCCCGTCTCCCTGGGAAATGGCGTCACGGAACAGGGAAAGGTTCCGGATCAGCTCGTCCAATTCCTCAGTCAGCGCGTCCTGATTGTCCAGAAAAAGCCGGGTCCAGAGCACATCGTTGATATTCGCCACCCGGGACACGTCCCGGTAGCTGCCAGCCGAAAAGCCCTTGTGCTCCCTGCAGCGGGGACTCATCACATAGGAGCAGGCCAGCACATGGGGCACCTGAGAGGTAAAGGCGATCACCCTGTCATGCTGCTCAGGGGTGGTCATCACAATGCGGCCAAAGCCCATGGAGACAGCCAGATCCGCCACCGCCTGCACCGCCCGCTCCGGCGCGCCGCAGGGGGCGATCAGATAGGAGGACCCGGCGAAAATGCCGGGATCGCTGGCGGAAAAGCCGCTGAACTCTTTCCCAGCCATAGGGTGTCCCGCCACAAAGACATAGCTTCCGTTTTCCCGCAGACGCTCTATCCCGGAACAAATTTCCCGCTTGATCCCACAGGTATCGGTGAGGATACAGCCCTCTTTCAGCTGGGGGCCGTAAGTCCTTACAAATTCCAGCGCGGTCTCCGGATACACGCAGAGGTAAACCATATCGGCAGTCCGAAGGTCCTCCGGTCCCGCCTTACCGTCCAACGCGCCGCAGGAACAGGCGTCCAGCAGGCTTTCCTCATTGGTGTCGATGCCGTAAACCTGATGGTCCGTATTCAGCTTCAAGGCTTTGGCGATAGAGCCGCCAATCAGGCCCAGACCCACAATGACGATTTTTTTGCTCATAAGCCGTGTACCACTTCGGACACCTTCGCCACTTTTTTGGAAAGGGCGTCGAACTGCTCCGGCGTGATGGACTGGGCGCCATCGCAGAGGGCGTGGCTGGGATCGTTGTGTACCTCGATGATCAAGCCGTCCGCCCCCACCGCTGCGGCGGCCACAGCCAACGGCTCAATGAGCCAGTTGATGCCGGAAGCATGGCTGGGATCCACAATGACAGGGAGATGGGTCAGCCGCTTCAAGATGGGAACGGCGGAAATGTCCAGCGTATTGCGGGTGATGGTCTCATAGGTGCGGATCCCCCGCTCACAGAGGATCACCTGCTCGTTTCCCTCCGCCATGATATACTCGGCGCTCATCAGCAGCTCCTCAATGGTTGCCGCCAGGCCGCGCTTCAAAAGGATGGGCTTATGGAGCCTGCCCAGCTGCTTTAACAGTTCAAAATTCTGCATGTTCCGGGCTCCCACCTGAATGACGTCCACATCCTCAAACAGGGGCAGATGGTCGATGCTCATGATCTCCGTGACGATGGGCAGGCCCGTCCGTCTCTTGGCCTCCGACAAAAGGGTGAGCCCCTCCGCCTTCATTCCCTGGAAGGAATAGGGGGAGGTCCTGGGCTTGAAGGCGCCGCCCCGCAGGAACTGGGCGCCGGATCTTTTCACGCATTCTGCCACCAGGCAGATCTGCTCCTCGCTCTCCACGGAGCAGGGTCCGGCAATGAGAGCCAGCCCTCCTCCGCCGATTTTCTGCCCACCAGGCAGGGTGATCACGGTATCGTCGGGATGAAACTTTCTGTTGGCCTTTTTGTAGGGCTCCTGAACGCGCTTCACGCTTTCCACGAAGTCCTGGGCCTCAATATATTCACTGTCTATGACGGTGGTGTCGCCGATCAGTCCCAGCACGGTGCTGTGGGTGCCCACCCAGGTGTTTACCTGAACGTCATAGGTATCTGTCAACCTTTTTATGAAAGAATCCACCAGTTCCTGCTTTTGATGAGGCTTCAGTACAATGATCATTTTTTCACATTCCTTCCCTTGCAAAAACAACGGAGCCATCCAAGGCTCCGCTCAAGTCTTCTGTCTGAAATAATAGGACAAACCGCCGTTTTTGTCAAGTTCTATCCCAAAGTGCCGGAACGGCTCTCAGCGCACCAGAACCGCAATGGACTTTGCCACCGCCAGGGGCGCTTTGCTGCCGTCCACAGTCAGGTCCGCCGCCGCCCGGTATTTCGCCTCCCTTTCCCGGAGCAGCTGGGCGATCACCCGGTTCCTGTCCCCTGTCTGGAGCAGCGGCCGCTGGTTGTCATCCTTCAGCCGTTCCTGCAAAATCTCCAGAGGGACGTCCAGGAACACGATGACGCCGCCCCCTGCGTGAAAGGCCTCCACGTTTTGGAGGTACAGAACCGTGCCGCCCCCGGCAGAGATCACAAGGCCGCTTTTCCCCGCCAGCTCCCCGGCCGCCTGGGTCTCACGCAGGCGAAAGCCCGCCTCTCCATACTGCGCAAAAATTTCAGCGACCGTCATGCCGGCCTTTTCCTCAATATATTGGTCCAGATCGCAATACTGCCGACCCAGCAGCTTAGCCAGCCGCTTTCCCACGGTGGTCTTTCCGCAGCCCATAAAGCCGCACAGCACAATGCTCCCGGTCATCCATTTCCATCCCTTTTTCCAAAGATTGCGTTCATTTCCGCCTGAGCGTCCAGGCACAGCCGGGCCAGGTCCTCCTCCCGGAAGCTGGTTCCATACCAGAATTCATGGGCCGCCACAGCCTGGTACACCAGCATTTCCATGCCGCCCACCGCTTTGCTTCCGGCGCTTTTGGCAAGACGCAGAAGCTCCGTCTCCTCCGGGTTGTAAACTGCGTCGAACACCGTGCCGCAGCGGGAGACCACCTCCATGGAAACGGGGCTTGTCCCGGCGCCCGGATACATGCCCACACTGGTAGCGTTCAAAAGCAGATCAAATTGGGGTGGTTTCCCCCCGCCGCAGTACTCCTCCTCCAGCTCCTCGTATTTCTCCACCACGATCCGAAAGCCCCGGTTCTTTCTGGCCGTGGCATAGGCCGCAAGCTCATCGGCCAGGGCGCAGGTTCGCTCGTAGGCCCTCTCCCGGCAGGCGATGGTCAGGTGAAACCGACTCTGCATCTGGGCGATCTCAAAAACGATGGCACGGGCGGCGCCCCCGTTTCCCAGCAGCAGCACATTGCCGGAAAAATCCAGCCCGTGGCGCTCCAAGGCCTTGCGGCAGCCCACCCCATCGGTGGTGGTGGCGTACAGCTTCCCGTCTCTTACTCTCACCGTATTGACGGACCGGCAGATCCTGGCCTTTTCGTCCATTTTGTCCAGGAAGGGAATGATCCCGCTCTTGTGGGGAATGGTGATATTGAAGCAGTCCAGCTTCAGCAGCTGAGGCAGCCCCGCCTCCAGATCCGGCAGGTCCAGCACCTCATAGGCCATGGGGATCCCGGACAGCGAAAACAGCCTTCTCTGCAAAAAGGGAGACATGGTATGTCCAATGGGATGGCCAATCACGGCAGCGCGCTGCAAATCCATGATACCCTCTCCTTTCCTGGGATTTTCAAAAAATTTCTATTTCATAGTTGACAAAGGAGAATGCAGCAAATACAATGTATCTGACAGGTACACATTGTACCATACCCGAGCTGGGTTTGTCCACGGTTTGTTTTCCTGCCGGGAACAAAGCCGGAATCTATGTAGGAGGTATGAAAATGGTATTGGAAAAAATCAAGGAGATTCTGGGTGAACAGTTTGACGTGTCCCCCGACACAATTCTTCCGGAAACCACTCTGGCTGAGGATCTGGGTGCAGATTCCCTCGACGTGGTCGATCTCCTCATGTCCATCGAGGACGAATTTGAGGTGGAGATCCCGGACGAAGAAGTAGAAAACATCAAAACGGTTGGCGCTCTGGTGGAATACATTGAGAGCCATTCCAAGGATTGATTGATCATAGCGGCTGCGACGCCCGGTTTGACCGGGCGTTTTTCATGCCCATTTCCCCGAAAAAAGCGATTTGGGCCTTGCAAAACGCAGTTCCTCCCTATATAATTGACGTATTGTGGAAATTCTGCCGAAAGGACTGTTTTCTATGGCACAGGAAAAGAAAAAGGTTGAGGATATTACCTCCATGGATGTGGACTTTGCCCAGTGGTATACGGACATTGTCAAAAAGGCCGAGCTTGCGGACTATTCCAGCGTGAAGGGCTGTATCGTCTACGAGCCTTACGGCTACGCCATCTGGGAGAATATCCAGAAGGATATGGACGAGCGGTTCAAAAAGCTGGGCGTACAAAATGTGGCCATGCCCATGCTGATTCCTGAAAGCCTGCTGCAAAAAGAGAAGGATCACGTGGAGGGCTTTGCTCCCGAATGCGCGGTGGTCACCCAGGGCGGCGGCGAGGAGCTCAGCGAAAAGTTGTACATCCGTCCCACCAGCGAGGTGCTGTTCTGCGAGCACTATCAGAAAATCATCCACTCCTACCGGGACCTGCCCAAGCTGTACAACCAGTGGTGCTCTGTGGTCCGCTGGGAAAAGACCACCCGCCCCTTCCTGCGTGGCATGGAGTTCCTGTGGCAGGAGGGCCACACCATGCATGAGACGGCGGAGGAGGCCCAGGAATTCACCCTGAAAATGCTTCGCGTCTACGAGGACGTTTACCGGGAGACCCTGGCCATTCCCCCTGTGGTGGGCCGCAAAACCGAAAAGGAAAAATTTGCCGGAGCGGAAGCCACCTATACCCTGGAGCCCATGATGCACAACGGCGTGGCGCTGCAGGGCGGCACCACCCACTATTTCGGCGATAACTTCACCAAGGCCTTCGGCATTGCCTTCACCGGCCGGGACAACAAGCTCCAGGCCCCCTTCCAGACATCCTGGGGTATGAGCACCCGCCTGGTAGGCGCCGTGATCATGGTACACGGAGATGACAACGGCCTGGTGCTGCCCCCGAAGATCGCCCCCATTCAGGTGGTGATCGTTCCCATCGCGCAGCACAAGGAGGGCGTTCTGGAAAAGGCAAACGAGCTCTACGCAGAACTCAGTGAGAAGTTCCGCGTCAAGCTGGACGACAGCGACAACTCTCCCGGCTGGAAGTTCGCCCAGTACGAGATG
>CAZRLJ010000009.1:0-3961 GCA_964600905.1 uncultured Acutalibacter sp.
CCTTTGTGAATTATGCCACCACCCTGCTGGCGGCGGCGGACGCCTCCGTAGGGGGAAAAACGGCGGTGGACACCCCCCGGGCCACCAATCTGATCGGTCTGTTTCACCAGCCGAAAAAGGTGTATATCGATGTGGCCGCCTGGCGGACCCTTTCCCCCAGGGAGATTTCCAGCGGGCTGGCAGAAACCATCAAGCACGCCTGCCTGGCCCAGCCCGGCTTTTTTGAATATCTGGAGGAGAATATGGACCGCCTGCTGGCGTTGGAGCCCGATGTCTGCGCCCATGTGGCCGAGGAAAACTGCAAGATCAAATACCGGGTGGTGATGGCGGACGAGCGGGAAAGCGGCCTTCGGGAGGTGCTGAACCTGGGGCACACCGTGGGCCGGGCCATTGAGACCGCCAGCAATTACCGGCTGCTCCACGGCGAGGCCGTGGCCATCGGGCTGACAGCCCAGGCGAAGCTTTCCCGGCGGCTGGGCCATCTGACGGCGGAGCAGGAGGAGCGGATCACCGCCCTGCTGGGCCGGGCCAGGCTGCCCACCGGGATCCCGGCCTATATTGACCGGGAGGTTTTGGTGAAAAAGCTCTATACCGACAAGAAGGTCCGGGATGGAAAGCTGCGGTTCGTGGTGCAGAAGGGGATCGGCGGTGTGGTGGAATTCTCCCCCGGGGTGTACTCCACCCCTGTCCCGGAGGGAACGGCCAGAGAGATCATTGCAGAAATGTGATCAATACTATAAAAGTAAGGTGGTAATCAAAATGGCTATGGATCGGCTTTTGGAACTGCTGCAGAGCGAGGCAAATCTCACCCCCACCCAGCTGGCGGCGGCGCTGGGCGAGAGGGAGGAAACCGTGGTGGAGGCTATCCGCCGCTACGAAAAGGACGGGGTGATCAAAGGCTATCACGCCCTGATCAACTGGGAGCGTACCGACGTCCACCGGGCTACGGCCCTGATCGAGCTGCGGGTCACTCCCCGGAAGGATACCGGCTTTGACGAGATCGCCGGGCGGATCATGAATTTCCCCGAGGTGGAAAGCGTGTACCTCATGTCCGGCGGGTATGACTTGTCGGTTTTTGTCACGGGAAAGACCATGTCCGACATCGCCATGTTTGTGGCAAAGAGGCTGGCCCCCATCGACGGGGTCCTGTCCACCGCCACCCATTTCATCCTGACCCGGTATAAGGACGGCGGCGTGGTATTCAACTCCGATTACGAGGAGATTGACGAGAGGGGGAGCAATCTTTGTGATTGATTACGAATCCCTGCTGAATCCTGCCGTCCGGCAGCTAAAGCCCTCCGGGATCCGACGGTTTTTCGATATTGCCAACGAGATGGAGGATGTGATCTCCCTGTCTGTGGGCGAGCCGGATTTTCAAACCCCCTGGCATATCCGGGAGGCGGGCATCGAGAGCCTGGAGAAGGGCCGTACCCGTTACACCCCCAACCGGGGCCTGATGCAGCTGCGCACGGAGATTTCCCGTTTTGTTCTGCGCCATTACGGCGTGGAATACGACCCGAAAACCCAGGTGCTGGTCACCGTGGGCGGGTCCGAGGCCATCGACCTGTGCCTCCGCAGCCTGATCACCCCCGGCGACGAGGTGCTGATCCCGGAGCCCAGCTTCGTGTGCTACGTGCCGCTGACACAAATGGCCGGAGGCGTACCGGTGGTCATCGAGACCAAGCCGGAAAACGGCTTCCGCCTGACCGCCCAGGCGCTGGAGGAAAGAATCACCGAAAAGACCAAGCTGCTGGTGCTCCCCTACCCCAACAACCCCACCGGGGCTGTTATGCGCAGAGCTGACCTGGAGGCCATCGCCCAGGTGGTGGAGCGCCACAATCTGCTAGTGCTGTCCGATGAGATCTACGCCTCCCTGACCTATGGAAAAGAGCGCCACGTGGCCTTTTCTTCTCTGCCGGGCATGGCGGAGCGGACAATTCTGGTCAACGGCTTCTCCAAGGCCCATTCCATGACCGGCTGGCGGCTGGGTTATGCCGCCGGACCCAAGGAGATCCTCGGCATGATGACGAAGCTCCACCAGTTCGCCATCATGAGCGCGCCTACCACCAGCCAGTACGCCGCCATTGAAGCCATGAAAAACGGCGACGACGACATTGATTACATGCGGGCTCAGTACGATATGCGCCGCCGTCTCATTGTGGACGGCCTCAACCGCATTGGACTCCCCTGCTTTGAACCGGAGGGCGCCTTTTACGTGTTTCCCTCCATCGGCTCCACGGGACTGTCCTCCTCGGAATTCTGCGAAAAGCTCATCTATTCCCAACGGGTGGCCGTGGTTCCCGGCGACGCCTTTGGCGCCTGCGGGGAAGGGTTCGTGCGCATCTCCTATTCCTATTCCATCAAGCATATCACGGAAGCGCTGGAGCGGATCGAAGCGTTTTTGAAGGGGCTGTAAGGGGATCATCATGCTGCTGAAAGCTTATGCAAAAATCAATCTGACCCTGGACATCACCGGGAAACGGGAGGACGGCTTTCACACCTTGGACACGGTGATGCACAGCGTCTCCCTGTACGACCGGGTGGAGCTTACCCGGAGGAAAGAACCGGGTGTGAGACTGCGGACGAACCGGGACTATCTGCCGGTGAATGAAAAAAATACCGCCTACCGGGCGGCAAGGCTCTTTCTGGATCGGTGTGGTCTGGCTGAAGAAGGGGTGGAGATCGCCCTGCACAAGGCCATTCCCAGCCGCGCGGGCATGGGGGGCGGCAGTGCCGACGCCGCTGCGGTGCTCCGGGGCCTGAACGAAATGTTTTCCGCCGGGCTTTCCACTACCCGGCTGATGGAGCTGGGGGAGCGAATCGGGGCCGACGTCCCCTTCTGCGTCCATGGCGGCTGCTGCCGCTGTGAGGGCGTGGGGGAGCGGCTGACAGAGCTGCCCCTGCTGCCGGACTGCTTTCTGGTGATCTGCCAGCCTCCGGTGGGCATGAGCACGCCCCGGGCCTACGCGCTGATCGACCGCTATCCCCCGACCCGCCGCCGGGCCACGCCCCGGATGATTGAGTCCCTGGAAAGGGGCGACCTGCGGCAGATCGGCAAAGGGCTTGCCAACCGTTTTGACGAGACCATGAGGCTCCGGCAGGTCCGGGAGATCAAGAGGCTGATGAGCTCCGCCGGCGCCCTGGGGGCCATGATGACCGGAAGCGGCTCCGCTGTTTACGGCATTTTTGACAGGGAGCAAAACGCAAACAGCTGCGCCCAGCTTCTGGAGTCCAGCGGAGAGGTCTTTGTGGTCCGCCCCTGTGGGGGGAGATAGGGTAACCGCAAAAAAGCAGGCCAGACCCAAAAAGGTCTGACCTGCTTTTGAATGGGACTTGTCACACATAATAGGGATTTGGTTTCAGGAGAATGCTGATCAGGTCCACCAGCGCGCCGATCCCGCACAGGCCGGCAGTGAAAAGGTACAGAATGCCCATTCCGGCCTTTCCTTCATAAAACTTGTGAGCGCCCAAAACGCCCAGGAACAGGCAGAGCAGAAAGGCGACCCACTTGTTTTTCGGCTGTCCGACCGCATACACCACACCATTGGTATTTGTGTTTTGGTTGGAGTTATTGATGACGATATTGGGCGCTGCCTGGGCCTGGTGGAGCTCCTCTACCTGCCGTCCGCAATAGGTGCAAATGACTGCGTCCGCCGGGATTTTCTGTCCGCAGAATTTGCAGAACTTTTCCGCAGCCTGGGGAACCTGAGGCTGCTGAGGGACCTGGGGCTGCTGAGGAACCTGAGGCTGCTGAGGAACCTGGGGCTGCTGAGGAACCTGGGGCTGCTGAGGGACCTGCGGCTGCTGAGGGACCTGGGGCTGCTGGGGAACCTTGGGCTGCTGGGGAACCTGGGGCTGCTGGGGAACCTGGGGCTGCTGAGGGACCTGCGGCTGCTGAGGGACCTTGGGCTGCTGGGGAACCTGGGGCTGCTGGGGAACCTGGGGCTGCTGGGGAACCTGG
>CAZRLJ010000009.1:4061-5942 GCA_964600905.1 uncultured Acutalibacter sp.
GAACCTGGGGCTGCTGGGGAACCTGGGGCTGCTGGGGAACCTGGGGCTGCTGGGGAACCTGGGGCTGCTGGGGGTAGTTTTGGTCGGTAAACATGTTCGGCGCCTCCTCGCGCTTGTCGAATTTACTATAAATTATAAGAATATTCTTCCTGTTTGTCAAATGATTTTAAGGCATTAGCCGTGAATTGTACGGCGCTGCCTTAAGCAATCTGTCGGGAATTTGGAAGATAAATTTCTTGCAAATTGACGGAGAATGTGGTATATGGAACATGAGGAAAGCGAGGGAAGAAAATGAAACGGAGTATCGCCGGCCTTTTGGCCGCGTTGATTTTGCTTGCGCTTCCGGTATCAGCCGGAGCGGAAAGCAGTTCTGAACCATCGGTGACCGTGAGCTTCCACGGCGTGGTGGGGGAGCGGTATTACGCCACCCTGCTGTCCGAAACGGAGGTCTCCGGGACCTATTCCGCGGCGGAGGCCTATGAGGGGGATTTCCCGGAGGCAGATGAGGCCTTTGCCGCCTTCCAGGCCAGCGGGGAGGAATATTTTTATCTCCATTTTGCCGACGACTGCACGGAGGACCAGCGGCTGGAGTGGGCTGTTTCTCCGCCGGATGACTTCAAGATTCTGGTCTGGTTTGCGGATTACGATTCCTTTGTCCTTACCGGGGCCTGCAAGAGCCGCAGGTCCGGCGGGGATTTCTCTGTGACCTTCACGCCCCAGGAGATCTCCCGGATCACCGCAGGCGGGGCAAGGCTTTCCGTGGACGCCGAAGCCAGCGGCGGCCTGCCGCTCCGGAACCTGGCCGGCGCAGCAGGCCGGTTTCTGTTGACCTTGGTCGTCGAACTTGGCATGGCGCTGCTCTGGGGCTACCGCCAGCGCAGACAGCTTTGGCTATTGCTCTGGGTGAACGTGGTCACCCTGTTCCTTTTGAACGTGGGGCTGTTCTTTTTCCCCTACCAGTGGGGAGGCGGCCCGGCGGGGATGCTCCGCTACGGCGGCATGGAGCTGGCGATCTTCCTGGTGGAAGGGGCGGTGTATTCGGTGAAGCTGACCTCCCGGAAGGAGGGCCGCGTCTCCGCGGTGCTGTATGCTTTGGTGGCCAATGTGGCCTCCTTCGGCACAGGGGTGCTCCTGGCCCGGTTGTGGCCCCATGTTTTTTGACGGATCAAGCTGAAAAAGATACGGCGCGGGACAATGTTCTGCGCTGTTTTTTTGTGTCCGCTTTTCCTTGACAGAAGCAAACGCCCATGGTACTGTTATGTTACACGATATATCGAGGCACATACTATTCAAAGGAGGAGGCTCCATGAACGGTTCTCAGCCCATGACGGAGGCCATGTATTATATCCTGCTGTCACTGGCGGAGCCCGGCTACGGCTACGGCATGAAAAAGCGCATCCGGGAGCTTTCCCGGGGCCGGGTGGATATGGGCCCCGGTACGCTGTACGGGGTCCTCACCCGCATGAAAAAGGATGGCTGGATCGAGCCTGCCGGGGACAGCGAAGAAGACCCCCGGCGGAAGATTTACCGGCTTACCGTCCTGGGAAGGCGGGAGCTGCTGGGGGAATACCGGAGGCTCCAGGACATGGTGGAGGATGGGTTGTTTCTGATAGAAGGGAGCGAGAAAAAGGATGAAGAATAAAAAATACCGGCTGGCCCTGCCGGTGTACGATTTTGTCCGCTCCGAGGAGCGTTACCGGCAGATGGCGGCAGAGGGCTGGCTGCTGGAAAAGCGGGGAGGCTTTTTGGAGCGCTACCGCAGGGGCGAGCCCCAGGAGCGCCAATACCGCATGGAATTCCGTCCCGTCAAGGCCTTTGAAGGGGTGGAGCAGATGACCGAGGAGGAGCTGGCGGTCTACGCCGACTGCGGCTGGGAGCTGG
>CAZRLJ010000009.1:6042-46010 GCA_964600905.1 uncultured Acutalibacter sp.
GGAGCTGGCGGTCTACGCCGACTGCGGCTGGGAGCTGGTTTCCGCCTCCGGCAACGGAGGTATCTGCGTCTTTTCCGCTTCCGGAGAGGTCCGGGACACGGAGCTTTACACCGACCGGCAGGGGCAGACGGCCTTTGTGAAGCGCAGCCGAAACTATGTGGGCGGCGTGGGGCTTTGCTGGCTGGGCTTCTGGGTGGGGCGGTTTCTCCTCCCGGCGGCCTTCGGCGGGAAAACTCTTTTCGGCCCAAGGGGACTTTTCGGCGGGGACTGGCTGTTCCTGCTGCTGACGGCCCTGGCGCTGTACGCGATCTGGGCCGCCCTCTATGGCGGATACCGCTGCGGCCGGCTGGTCCGCCTGGCAAAGCGGGGGCGCTCCCTGCGCAGCCCGGAAACACAGAGAAAGCACCTGGCGGGCAGGATCATCCGAGGAATTCTGGGCGGCGCTGTGCTTCTCTGCGCGGCAGGGTCTCTGTATTTGCTGTGCACTGTCCGGAAAGCTCCCTTGCCGGAGCCTGGCAGCCGGGAGCCCTATGTGCTGCTGGGAGAGGTCTTTTCGGGACAGCGGGCGGCGGAAAATCTTCTGGGTCAGCCGGCGGACAACGATGTGCAGGCCATGCACGGTCTCCTTTCCGATAATTACACGGCGGAGGAATGCTTCACCACGGACAAGGGTGAGGATCTCTGGCTGGATCAGGCCTGCTATGTGCTGAAATGGGGTGGAGGCCCGGCGGAAGCCCTGGCAAGGGATCTGCTGAGCGCCACGGCCTTTGCGGATTGGGATGAAATGGAGACCCGGGAGGTCCCCGGCTTTGACGGGGTGTTTGCCTGTCCTTATGCAATAGCGGCGGTGAAGGGAAACCGGGTGGCCTGCTTCACCGGCTCGGCGGATGAACTCAACGAAAACTGGGACAAGGTGCTGGAGGTGCTGCTGGAGAAATGGGAGAGCGCTGACAACTGAATCCCAAAAATAACAGCCTATGGAAAACCCGGCCCCCACACAGGAGGCCGGGTTTTCTCAGTGCAGCCGCCATTCAAACGGCACAGACTCAGGCTCTGTTTTCCGGCTGTCAAGCACATCTTTCGCGCAGCAGTTTCCCCGTTTCCAGAGCGGCGGAGAAGCAGACCATCTCCAGCCCGGCGCCCTTTTCGCCCAGAATGCCGGAATTCCAGCCCTCTCCATCCAGGGTATCGGTGGCGTAGAAAAACTGGGCAAAGTCCACCCCGCGGAATTGCGCCACTGCCGCAAGGCTGGCGCATTCCATCTCCACGCTGATACAGCCCTGTTCCCGGCGGCGGGCAAGCTTTGTCCGGGTTTCCCGGTAAAAGGCGTCGGTGGTCCATGTTTTACCCTCGGCAAAGGGAAAGCCCAGCCCGCTCAGCGCATCCCGGCAGGCAGAAACGCAGACGGGCTTTAATTCCACCTCATCGGCGGCGGGCAGGTAGTGATAGGAGGTGCCCTCGTCCCGAATGGCGGCGGTGGGAACCAGCAGCCTGCCATGGGTGATCTCGCTGTCCAGCGCCCCGGCTGCCCCGCAGAAAACAAAATGCTTTCCTCCCCGGGCTGTCAGCTCTTCCATTATGGATACCGCCGCCGGACCGCCTACATGCGCGACAAACAGCGCCGCTTCCGTATCTTCTGCTTTTACCCGCCAGATGATCTCGTCCCCGGTGCAAAATCTGCTCCGGCACAGCTCCTCGCCGCCATACTTTTCCAGCAGATGGTCCACAATCGGCCGGGAGAAAATCCCAATGCAGATCGGGGGAAAGTCCGGGCTCACAGGGTAATGATCCTCCGGGTTGATGATCGCGCGGCGCTCAGGGTCAAACTCATTGTACAGCATAAACACACCCCTTTTCTAAAGGCAACACCGTACAATTCTAAGTGCCAGATTGTGCCAGCAAATTTTTCGCCAGATGAAGCAAAAACCGCAGGTCATACTTTGTGTATGGCCGAGGATTTTTGCAAAATACGACGGAAAATTTGCAAGCAAGATGGTGCTTAAGGCGTGAGCCGTGAATTGTGTGGTGTTGCCTTAAATATTAGGAGCCAGTATAGCACGGGGCATATTCGCTGTCAAGGAATATTTTTCTTAGTAAAAAATTTTGGTGTGGGTTTGTCAAAAATGTGTTACAAAATTGGAAAATAAAAAAAGGACGGGCACCTTTCCCGTCCTTTTTCCGTCTAATGATCAGTTATTGTTGAGCATACCGATGAGCCGCTGGGGAGTGACGTCGTCCGTCACGCACATGCGGGGCAGCAGGTACAGGCTGTCCAGGTCCTGATAGCCAAGCTCTGAAACGCCCCCTGAGAAGGTGGCGGTGATGGAAACGCCGAGGGTTTTCAGCACTTGTTCGGTCAGGCTGCTGTTATAGCCGTAGGGATAGATAAAGGCGTCGGTGCCATCGCCGCAGGAGGCCTTTTTCAGCAGCTGGTAGTTCAGCTGCTGGTCGCCCATCATAGCGTAGCGGTACTGGGTGGTGGTCTCCCCGGGCAGGGGAAGGGCGCCGGAGCGGCAGTTGGGGCCGTCATAGGACACCTGGTGCATGTCGTAGGAGTGGGAGACCAGATGGATCACGCCGGAATTGACCCAAGGCAGGGCGTCTGCCATGGAGAAGTGCGGGATAATGGGAATATCGGTATCCTTGTAGGTACTGTGCCCCGCCGAAACGCCAATGACGGCGATCTCCGCGCAAAGGCCGTATTCCCGCAAAATGGGGGCCGCCAGGGTCAGATTGTTGGTGTAGCCATCGTCAAAGACGATCAGCACGGGCTTGGAGGGCAAAGCCACCCCATTTGCCACATAGTTGTATAAATCGCTGAAAAATACCGAATGATAACCCTGGTCCCGGAGGGTTCTCAGCTGCATCCGCAGGGCGGGCTGAGAAACCACCATGCTGTTGGAGCCGTCGGTCTCCGTGGCGATGGAATGATAAACGATGATCGGCACCCGAACCTTATCCCCGGGCTTGACAGAGGGTACAGGAGTAGGGGAGGGCGAAGGGGTAGGCGATGGAGAGGGAGACGGGGACGGCGTGACCGAAGGGGCCGGCGTCGGGGTGGACGCTGTGCCGGCATCGGCTCCGTACATCAGGATCAGATCGTCCTTGAGCATTTCGGTCCCCGGTGTGCGCCCCGCAGCCTGTGCCGGAAGGGGGGAGCCGCAGGCCAGAACCACAGCGAGCACGGTCAGAACCGTCAGCGCCCTTTTCCACACAGCATTCCTTTTTATCTTCATAGGTGTATCTCTTTCCCTTTCTGTATTTCCTGTAAAAATAACATTCCTTATTTTCCGGCGTCCTTTTGCTCTACCAGGCTGCGGATCAGGTCCAGCAGGTTGGGGATGGACTGGGACTTATCGAAGCTCTCACAGCTTTCCCGCATGGCCTGCAGCCGCTGGGTCTCCCGGAGCAGGGAGGCAATCTCCCTGGCGAAATCCTGGTCCTTTTTCAGCCGGACGCACATGTTGTGGGTGGCAAGGAATTCGGCGTTGTCCTCCTCCTGGCCGGGAATGGCGTCAAACACAGCCATGGGAAGCCCGCAGGCCAGGGCCTCAGACACCGTGAGACCGCCGGGCTTTGTGACCAGCAGGTCCGAGGCGTGCATGTATTTTTCCACCTCGTCGGTAAAAAAGATCAGCCGGGTGGGCAGGGAGGAACCGGCCTTCAGCTCCTTCTCAAAGGCGTCGTAGAGCTTCTGGTTCCTGCCGGTGATGACAATGGCCTGGGCGTGGGGATGAGCCGCCTCCAGATTGCGGTACAGCCCGATAATATTGGACACGCCGAAGCTCCCTGCCATAAACAGCAGGGTGGGCAGGCCGGGATCCAGGCCCAGATCCTTCAAAAGGGCGTCCCTGTCCGTCTTGCCGAAAAACACGCCGTGGACCGGGATGCCAAAGGGATGGATCTTCTTTTCCGGCACGCCGTAGGCCATGACCTCCCGGATCATATGGTCGCCGGCCACCACGTAGCTGTCCACCTCGTCGGCGATGTAGGCCCGGTGAGCGCCGTAATCGGTGATGATGCAGATCAGCGGGGCCGTCACAAGGCCGTCGCCCTTTAAGGAGGCCACCATCTCCGTGGCAAAGGGATGGGTGGTGATGATCACATCGGGATCATAATCGGTGATGGCGCTCAGCAGCATCCCGCTGAACAACCCGGTGAGCCGGGGCACCAGATTGGAAAAATGGCTCTGCTTGTCGGTCTGCTTGTAGAGCCTTCCGAACAGCATGGGAACGCGCTTTGCCATGAACATGTAGCTGTCGCAGACCGTCTTGTCCAGAAAGCGGCCCACGGCCTTGAGGGCGTCTACGGTGGTCACATCGTAATCCGTGTTCTCCCGAATATATTGTTCCACAGCGTGGGCGGCCCGCAGGTGGCCGCCTCCGGTAGCGGCTGTGAGAAGCATGATCTTCATAATATCCTCCCGAATGCGCAAACCAATCAAGGTAAAGTGAATCGTTGACTGTTTACAGCCAGTATACCATAGGTTTTCGGAAAAAGCAATTTTTTGGCGAAAAAATAAGCTGCCTGAAATTGGATTCCACGCTTTACATTTTTCTGATTGGAATGTATAATATAACAAGATATTGAAATCAAGGGATTATTATCCCAGAGATTTGGGGGTCGGCCCCAAATTATTTGTTGTGAGGTAAATGGAAAGGAGAAAGGAGAACGATGAGAATGTGGAAAAGGGTTTTGATCGCGGCAATGTTGTCGCTGCTGTTGGTGTGCGCCGGAGCGTGCTCCCACCCGGGGGACCAGGAGCCATCGGGCGTTTCCGCCGCCCCTGTGGCGGATGGGACCCGTTTTCCTGAGGGTTCCTCTATCGGTGGAGAAAACATTTCCGGCATGACTCTGGAGCAGGCGATGGAGGCCGCCCGGGGCGCCATGGACAAGGAGCTTTCTGCCATGGGGATCACGGTGAAATTCCAGGACGACACGGTTTCCCTGGGGAAAGATGATTTTGCGGTAAAGGACGTTCTGAAGCCTGTGCTTGCCTCCATGCTGGCAGCTCCCAAGGGAGAGAGCCGTTTGCTGCCCTATGTTGCCGATCTTTCCGCCTCGGGCCGTCAAAAGCTGACGGACGCGGCAAAGGCCTGCTATGTCCCCGGCAAGGACGCTTCCCTGTCCGGCTACGATACCGGAAGCTCTTCCTTTATTTTTACCGACGAGCAGAAGGGCGTCCGGGTGGATATGGTCGCCACCCTGAAAAGCGTGCGGCAGCTGCTGTCTATGAAGCAGGGCGGCGCCATTCAGGCGGTTCTCACCGAGGCGAATCCCACGGTTACCAAAAAGGTGCTTTCGGAGCGGTTCCAGCTCATGTCCAGCTACAGCACCGTTTCCACCAATACGGCAAACGGCAACAGCAACATGGCCCTGGCCCTGAGCCACGTCAACGGAACCATTCTAGAGCCCGGCCAGGTGTTTTCCTATAACGGCACCATCGGCGACAGCACCAATCCCGCCAACGGCTGGCTCCCGGCAGGGGGCCTGCTCAGCGGCATTTCCGTGCAGATGTACGGCGGCGGGATCTGCCAGGGCTCTACCACCATTTATAACGCGGCTCTTATGGCCGGTATGGAGATCATCGAGCGGGAGTGCCATTCCTCTCCCTCCACCTATTGCCCCACCGGGCTTGACGCCACCGTGGATTACGGCAATATCGACTTCCGGTTCCGCAATCCCCTGAAAACCCCTGTTTATATCGCCAGCTGGATGGACGGCGTCACCCTTTACGTGAATTTCTATGGCTGCTTCCCCGATGAGTGGGACAGGATCACTGTGGGCAGCGAGCAGACCGGCACCCATCCGGCGCTGGATTCCGTGCGCTTTGTGACGGATGAAAACCTGGCGAAGGGCGAATATGTGTTGAAAACCTCCGGAAAAACCGGTTATTCCGCCCGGGCCTGGCGCACCTTCTATAAGGGTGATCAGGAGGTCCGCAGCGAGGAGCTCAGCTCCTCCTATTATCCCCCCGACGGCAGGGTGTATGCCGTAGGCAAGGACACGGACACCAGCAAGGTGGACACTACCAAGGAGTCCGGCAACACTGAGGAAAAGCCTTCTCCCTCGCCTTCTCCCACGCCTGCGCCGACGTCCACCCCCGGACCTTCTCAGGAGCCTACGCCGGAGCCTCCGGTGGTGATCGATCCCACTCCCACGCCGGAGCCCACTCCTGAACCCACACCGGAGCCTACGCCAGAGCCGGAACCGGATCCGGGGTCCTCTGAGGGAGAAACCTCGGCGGATTCCCCCGTCATCGGCTTCTGACCCGCCAAAAATCAACATAGAAACAAGGATCCCCAGCACGCTCCGTCGTACAGCATCTGTGAATAAGGTGCTGATATGCACAAGGAAGCGCTGGGGATTTGAGCCTGACCGGCTAAACGGAAAGAAGGAAAGGAAGGTAGAAAGTGAAAGACGGATTTTTCAGAGTGGCGGCAGCCACGCCCAGGGTGCACCTGGCCGATCCCGGGGCCAACAGGAAGGAGATACGCGGCATTTTGGAAAAGGCCGCCGGGGAGGGCTGCGGGGCCGTATGCTTTCCGGAGCTTTCCATCACCGGCTACACCTGTGGCGACCTGTTCCGGGACCACACCCTGCTGAAGGCGGCGGAAAGGGAAATGCAGCTGCTGATGGAGGAGACCCGGGAGCTGGATGTGCTCTGCGCCGTAGGGACGCCGGTGGCCGCAAAGGGCGGGCTGTACAACTGCGCCGCCGTGTTCCTGCGGGGAGAGCTTCTGGGCCTGTCTGCTAAGAAGTGCATTCCCAATTACTCTGAATTCTACGAGGCAAGGCATTTCACCCCCGCCCCGGAGGACAGCTTTTTCCTGACCTTTGCCGGGCAGGAAACGCTGCTGGGCCCCATGGTCTTTTCCTGTGAAAATGTGGAGGGGCTGACCGTGGGGGTGGAGATCTGCGAGGACCTTTGGGGCGCCGCCCCTCCTAGCGGGGAGCTGGCCCAGAACGGCGCCGCCGTGCTGCTGAACCTCTCCTGCTCTGACGAGACCATCGGCAAGGCGGAATACCGGCGGGACCTGGTGAAAATGTGGTCCGGACATACCCTTTCGGCCTATGTGTACGCGGACGCCGGAATGGGGGAATCCACCACAGATATGGTCTTTTCCGGACATAATGTGATCGCGGAGAATGGCTCGGTTCTGGCGGAAAGCGTCCCCTTTGCCGGGGAAGATTTGACAATGGCGGATATTGACCTGGAACGTCTGGCCCAGGAGCGCCGCCGGATGAACACCTGGCAGGAGGTCTCCGGCGTAAGAAAAGAGCTGCCCCATATCCCCTTTACGTATCAGGAAGCTACTTTGGAAGCCTTTCAGCCCCGGCGGGTTTTCGATCCATTCCCCTTTGTCCCCCAGGACGCCGCGGGCCTTTCCGACCGCTGCCAGCGGGTTTTGACCATGCAGTCTGTGGGGCTTGCCGCCCGGCTTTCCCATATTGGCTGCAAAAACGCGGTGGTGGGCCTGTCCGGCGGGCTGGATTCCACCCTGGCCATTCTGGTGGCTGTCCGGGCCTTTGACCGCCTGGGCCTGGACCGAAAGGGGATCAAGGCCGTTTCCATGCCCTGCTTCGGCACCACGGGCCGCACCAAAAGCAACGCCCAGCAGGTGGCGGAGGAGCTGGGCGCTGACTTCCGGGAAATTTCCATCGAAAAAGCGGTGCGCCAGCACTTTGCGGATATTGGCCAGAGCGAGAAGGACCTGGACGTGACCTTTGAGAACGCCCAGGCCAGGGAGCGGACCCAGGTACTGATGGACGTCGCCAATCAATGCGAGGGTATTGTCATCGGTACAGGGGATCTGTCCGAGCTGGCCCTGGGATGGGCCACCTACAACGGAGATCACATGTCCATGTATGCCGTCAACAGCTCCATCCCCAAAACCCTGGTGCGCCATCTGGTGCGCCATGAGGCGGAGCACAGCGGCGAGGCCCTTCGCCGTGTACTGCTGGATATTCTGGATACCCCGGTCAGCCCGGAGCTTCTGCCGCCCCAGGACGGGGAGATCGCCCAAAAAACGGAGGAGCTGGTGGGGCCCTACGAGCTGCACGACTTTTTCCTGTATTATATGCTGCGTTTCGGCTTCGGGCCGGGAAAAATTTTCCGCATGGCCTGCGCCTCCTTTGCGGGCCGGTACGATGGCAGCACCGTGAAGAAATGGCTGCGCACCTTTTACCGACGGTTCTTTACCCAGCAGTTCAAGCGTTCCTGCCTGCCGGACGGCCCTAAGGTGGGGTCCGTCACCCTGTCCCCCCGGGGAGACTGGCGGATGCCCAGCGACGCGTCCTGCGCCCTCTGGCTGAAGGAGATCGAGGCCCTGTGACCCTGGGAGAAAGGGAGAGAATGATGGAAAGGCTTCATGTTTTGGTGATGATCCCCTGTGAAGCACGGCATGGGGAGATTTTGAAAGCTGCTGGGGCGGGATGCGTGTTCCGCTTTAAGGGCGCGGAAGTCCTGCGGGACGGCGGGGGGCTCATCGGCGGCCAAGCCTTCGGGGGGCTGCTGGATGAGGGCCCCGTTACAGAGGAAGACGCCGCCTGGGCGGACGTGATTTTGGGAAACCCGACTCCGGAGCTGCTGAAAAGCGCCGGGCGTTTGCAGTGGCTCCAGACCAACAGCGCCGGTGTGGAGGCCTATCTCCGGCCGGGCGTTCTGCCGGAAAACACCCTGCTGACCAATGCCACCGGGGCTTACGGCCCTGCCATTTCCGAGCATATGCTGGGGATGCTGCTGGCCCTGATGAAGAAGCTGGAGCTGTATCGGGACGCCCAAAGGGCGGAGCGGTGGGGCTCTCAGGGCGCTGTGACTTCCCTGTCCGGAGCCACCGTGCTGATTTTGGGCATGGGGGACATCGGCGGCGAATTCGGAAAGCGCTGCAAGGCCATGGGGGCAAAGGTGATCGGCGTGCGCCGGACGCCCCGCGCTCTGCCGGACTATGCTGACGAGGTACATACCTTAGAGCGATTAGACGAGCTGCTGCCCCTGGCGGATGTGGTGGCCGTCACTCTGCCGGGAACGGAGGAAACCGGGAACCTGCTGGATCGGGAAAGGCTGGAGCGGATGAAGCCCGGCGCGTACCTGTTGAACACGGGCAGGGGCAATATTGTGAATACGGAGGCCCTTTGCGACGCCCTGGAAAGCGGCAGGCTGGCCGGAGCCGGGCTGGACGTGACCGAGCCGGAGCCGCTGCCAGCCGGCCATCGGCTGTGGGGGATCCCCACGGCGCTGATCACCCCTCACGTATCCGGATTTTATCACCTGCGGGAGACCCATGAGAGGATCGTCCGCATCTGTGCGGACAACCTCCGCCGCTTTTTGAAGGGGCAGCCCCTGAAAAACCAGGTGGATTTTGCCGCGGGCTACCGGAAATTGCCGGAAGAAAATCAAATAGAGGAGCATTATCTGGATAATTCCGCCACCACCAGGGTTCTGCCGGAGGCCGCCCAAAAGGCGGTGGAGATGATGACGGAGGAATACGGGAACCCCTCCAGCCTGCACAACAGGGGCTTTCACGCCCGGCAGGAGCTGGAGAGGGCGCGGGCCGTGATCGCCGCCCGGCTGGGAGTCCAGCCCGAAGAGGTGACCTTTACCTCCGGCGGAACAGAGGGCAATAACCTTGCCATTTTCGGCGCAGCGGAGGCGGGAAAGCGCCGGGGGAATAAGATCGTCACCACAGCCGTGGAGCACGATTCCGTCCTGAACGCTGTAGCGCAGCTGGAAAAGCAGGGCTTTGAGGCAGTGTACCTGCGGCCTGACGAAAGGGGCCGCATCAGCGAGGAACAGATCATGGAGGCAGTGGACGGGGAGACCGTGCTGGTCACCATGATGCTGGTCAATAACGAGACGGGGGCTGTTTTCCCGGTGGAGGCGGCGGCCAGGGCCATCCGGCGGAAGAAAGCTCCTGCCCTGCTCCATGTGGACGCCGTGCAGGCCTTCGGCAAGCTGGACTTTTCCCCGAAAAAGCTGGGAGCCGATCTGGTCACCGTCAGCGCCCACAAGCTCCACGGCCCCAAGGGGGCGGGAGCCCTGTATGTGGGCAGGGGCGTGCGGATCATCCCCAGGGCCTTTGGGGGCGGCCAGGAGAAAAATCTGCGTTCCGGCACGGAAAGCGTGCCCCTGCTCTGCGCTTTTGGGGAGGCGGTAAAACGTCTGCCCAGGGCTGCTGAGACATTGCCTGAAATAGAAGCGCTGAACAGCGCTCTCCGGGCAGGGCTGGCGGCTCTGCCGGAGGTCACCGTCAACTCGCCGGAGGACGCCCTGCCCTATATTTTGAATTTCTCCGCCGGTACGGTCCGGGCGGAAACCATGCTGCATTTCCTGTCGGAGCGGGGGATTTCCGTGTCCTCCGGCTCCGCCTGCGGCAGGGCAAAGCCCAGCCATGTGCTGGAGGCCATGGGACTGCCGAAGGAGAGGATCAGCTCCGCTCTGCGGGTGAGCTTTTCCCGGTTTTCCACAGAGGAGGATGTAAGGGCCCTGCTGAGTGGGCTGAAAGAGGGGCTTGGGAGCTTGCAGAGGGAGTGACGCCGTGAAATGCAAAATACTGCTGGCAGTGCCTGAGAAGGGAAACGCCCTCCGGGAGCTTGAAAAGATCCTGCAAAAGGAAAGGGCCGATCTGTTTGTCTTCCCCGAGGGATTTTTGAACAGCGGAAATCTGGACGAGGCCCTGAAGCTCACGGCCGCTGCCAAGGCTTACGTAATCGCCGGGTACAAGGAGCTTCTGGAGGATGGCCGAAGACGGGAAAAAACGGTGGTGATCGATGCCGGGAACGTCACGGGCAGCTATGCCAAGTGCGTTTTGACGAAAAGTGAACGGGAAAAAGGAAAAATACCCGGCGAGAGAATTTATTGTCTGGAAACGAAATTCGGAAAGATCGGAACGCCCATCTGCTATGAGATCCATTTTCCGGAGGTTTCCAGAAGGATGGCTGCTGAAAACCCTGCGCTGCTGCTGAATCCCGTGGGAACCGGAATGTACCACGAGCTGCAGTATGGGCAGTGGACGGCCCTTGCCAGGGCCAGAGCCATCGAAAACGAGGTTTTTGTGCTGGGCTGCTCCCATTTTACAGGGGAACTGCCGTTGGCCTATGCCTATGATCCTTCCGGGAGGGTCCTCCTGGAAAGGAAGAAAGAGTACGGCGCCTTTCCGGTGGAGATCGATTTGGAGGAAGGCCTCCGGAAGCCGCTGGGATATGGGAGAGACAATCCGTGGAAATACAGGAAAGGGGACGACTGCAATGGCGCAGGAAGTGATTTTATTGAAATTGGGCGAGGTGGCCCTGAAGGGCCTGAACCGCCGGGCCTTTGAGGACGTACTGCTGAAAAATATCCGCCGCCGCTTAAAGGGGGCGGGGGAGTTTTCCGTGTCGTCCCTGCAATCCACCATTTATGTGGAGCCGAAAAACGATGAGGCGGATATGGACCTGGCGGAGGAGCGCTGCCGGAAGGTGTTCGGCATTGTGGGCGTCACCCGTGCGGGAGCCGCGGAAAAGGACCTGGAAAAAATCTGCCGGCGGGCGGCCGAATATTTGGAGGAAGCGCTGGAGGAGAGCTCTGCCTTTAAGGTGGAGTGCAAGCGCAGCGACAAGAAATTCCCCTACAAATCCCCGGAGATTTCCGCCGAGGTGGGAGCGTATCTGCTGGAAAAATTCCCCCATCTCCGGGTGGACGTCCACCATCCCGACGTCACCGTGCGGGTAGAGGTAAGGGAAGCCTGCGCCTATGTCCACACCGATCCTGCCCCCGGCGCCGGAGGCATTCCCGTTGGCACCGGCGGCAAAGCGGCTGTTCTCATCAGCGGCGGGCTGGACAGCCCTGTGGCAGCCTGGCAGATGGCCAAGCGGGGGGTGGAGCTGACGGCCATCCATTTCGCAAGCCCCCCCTACACCAGCGAGCTGGCCCATGAAAAGGTGGTGCGGCTCCTGCGGAAGGTCAGCGAGTACGCCGGGCGCGTCAAGATGATCACCGTGAATTTCACAAGGCTTCAGGAGGCCATCCGGGACAACTGCCAGGAGGACCTGGGCACGGTGATCCTCCGGCGCTTTATGCTCAAGGCGGCGGAGAAGATCGCCCGGGAGGAGGGCTGCTCCGCCCTGATCACCGGCGAGAGCCTGGGGCAGGTGGCCAGCCAAACCATTCAGGCCATCGCCTGTACGGACGCGGCGGTGAACATGCCCGTGTTCCGGCCCCTGATCGGCGCCGACAAAACGGAGATCGTAAGGCTTGCCTATCAGATAGACACCTATGACATTTCCATCGAGCCCTATGAGGACTGCTGCACGATCTTTACGCCCAAGCATCCCCGGACCCGGCCCATTCTTCACTTTGTAGAGGACGCGGAACGGGCCATTGACGGCGAAGCGCTTCTGGCGGAAGCGCTGGAGAGCCTGGAGACCATCCAGATCACACCCTATTTTTCCCCTCCGGGGGAGGAATGAAATATTGACGAGCGAAAGGATCGTGAGCATCATGAACGCTGAAATCATTTCCGTAGGTACGGAGCTTTTGCTGGGCCAGGTGGTGAATACCGATGCGGCCCTGGTGGCCCGGGAGCTTTCCGCCCTGGGCATCAATTTGCTGCATTCCTCCGTGGTGGGGGATAATCCGGAGCGCCTGCGTCATGCGGTGGAGACCGCTCTTTCCCGCAGCGATCTGCTTGTGATGACCGGAGGCCTGGGCCCCACTGCCGACGATCTCACCAAGGAAACCGTGGCTGCGGCCGCCGGGAAGCGCCTGGTGCTTCACCAGGAGAGCCTGGACCGCATTCTCAACTATTTTAACGCCGCCACCGTCACGAAAAACCAGGAAAAGCAGGCCTGGCTGCCGGAGGGCTGCACAGTGCTCCGCAACGACAACGGCACAGCCCCCGGCTGCGCCTTTCAGGCAGAAAACGGCAGTACCATCATCATGCTGCCCGGCCCGCCCTCGGAGCTGGAGCCCATGCTGAAAAACCAGGCCGTGCCCTATCTCAGGCAGGGGCAGGATTCGGTCATCGTGTCCCACAACGTCCACATTTACGGCAGAGGGGAGGCCCCTGTGGCTCAGATGATGGACGACATGATGGATGGGGAAAACCCCACCCTGGCCCCCTACGCGAAGGAGGGCGAGTGCTATCTGCGGGTCACTGCCAAGGCGGGGGACGAGGCGGCGGCTGACAAAATGTGCCAGCCATTGATCGAGGAGATCAAGAGCCGTCTGGGAGATTTTGTCTACAGTGTGGACGTGGAAACCCTGGAGGAGGTGGTGGTGGCGGAGCTTACGCGGCAGGGCAAGACCCTGGCCACTGCCGAATCCTGCACCGGCGGCTTGCTGGCAAAGCGCATTACCGACATTCCCGGCTCCTCCGCCGTATTCCACATGGGCTGCGTCACCTACGCCAACGAGGCCAAGGAGACCCTGCTGTTTGTGCCCCATGAAATTCTGGAAGCCCACGGCGCCGTCAGCGAGGAGACTGCCCGGGCCATGGCGGAGGGCATTGTCAGGCGCTCCGGCAGCAGTATCGGCGTGGGCATTACCGGCATTGCCGGGCCGGACGGCGGAACAGCCGAAAAGCCCGTGGGTCTGATCTATATTGCCCTCAGCGACGGCCAAAACACCTGGGTCAGCAAGCGTGCGCCCATCGGCCGGACAAAAAGCCGGGAATGGCATCGCCACTGCGCCGCCTCCCAGGCGCTGGACATGGTAAGGCGGTATCTTGCCGGGCTGACGGTGGTTCCGGAATGATCACCGGCCGTTTTGCCCCCACCCCCAGCGGCCGCCTGCATTTGGGAAACCTGTTCTGCTCGCTGCTTGCCTGGCTTTCCGCGAAGTCCCGGGGCGGCAGGATTCTCCTGCGGGTGGAGGACCTGGACCGGGAGCGCACCAGCATGGAATTTTCCCGCCAGGGCGAACAGGATCTCCGCTTTCTGGGCCTCACCTGGGACGAAGGCGGAGAGGCGGGTGGAAAGGAATACTTTCAGTCTTGCCGCTTTCCCTATTATCAGGAAATGCTGGAGCGGCTGGAGGCCATGGGGCAGGTTTATCCCTGCTTTTGCAGCCGGGCGGAGCTCCATGCGGCCAGCGCGCCCCACGCCTCCGACGGGGACTATATCTACTCCGGAAAATGCCGGAACCTTTCCCCTGAGGAGATCGCGGAGCTGACCAAAAGGCGTTCTCCGGCCCTGCGGCTGCGGGTGCCGGAGGAGACGGTGGCCTTTACCGACCGCCATTACGGCCCAGTCAGCCAGAATCTGGCCCTGGAATCCGGGGATTTTATCCTTCGCCGGTCCGACGGGGTGTTTGCCTATCAGCTGGCCGTGGTGGCGGACGACGCCGCCATGGGGGTGACGGAGGTGGTGCGGGGGAGAGATTTGCTTTCCTCCACGCCCCGGCAGATATACCTGTTCCGGCTTTTGGGCTTTGAGCCTCCGGAATTTGCCCACACCCCCCTGCTGCTGGCCTCCGACGGCCGCCGCCTTTCCAAGCGGGATCGGGACGTAAGCCTGGACGCACTCATCGAGCGGGGCTTTTCGGCAGAGGACGTGGTAGGCCGCCTGGCCTTTCTGGCCGGGCTTCTGGACCGCCCCCAGCCCGCCTCCGCCAGGGAGCTTCTCCCCCTCTTTTCCTGGGAAAAGGTACCAAAAGAGGATGTGGTATTGCCGGAGGAGCTTTTTTGCAGACCATGATTTCGAGAGGTGAAAGAAAATGATCTGTCTGAGAAGGATCACCCCGGAGAATCTGGATGAAATTCTGGAGCTGTCGGTTGCTGAAAATCAGCGGGAATTTGTATCCACTCCGGCGGAATCTCTGGCCAGGGCCTGGACGTCCCCCGAGACCGCTTTCCCCTTCGGCATTTATGAGGGGAATACAGCCGTTGGGTTTCTCATGCTGGGATATTGGGAAGAAAAAGATCAGTACACGCTCTGGAAATTCCTGATCGATTCCCGGTATCAGCGCCGGGGCTATGGCCGGGAGGCCTTAAAGCAGGCGCTGCGGTATGCAGAAGAAAGCCTGCACGCCAACGCCTTATATCTTGGGGTGAGGCACGGGAATCACGCAGCCCGGGAGCTCTACCGCTCCGTAGGTTTCCGGGAAACAGGGCTGACAACGGATACTGGTTTTGAGATGAGATTGGACATGAAAAAGGCTCCCTGTTGATAGGGAGCTTTCTTTAGGCAGCACCGCACAATCCGGCACTTAGAATTGTGCGGTGTTGCCCCTATATTGAAAGATGGTTTTTTCCAGCTCGTCCGGGGTAGCTGCCAGGAATTCCGCGCCGTGTTCCAGCAGCTCCTCTCTGCTTCGGAAGCCCCAGAGCACGCCGCAGGGGGTGAAGCCGGCGTTGCGGCCCGTTTCCATGTCCACGCCGCTGTCGCCCATATACAAAACCTCTGCCGGGGAGACCCCCAGCTCCGCCGCCATGGCCAGGGGCGCAGCAGGGTCCGGTTTTTTCGGCACGCCCTCCCGCTGGCCGTGAACGGCGTCGAAAAGACCGCCATACAGCTCCCGGACGATAAAGCGGGTCATGTTATCCGGTTTGTTGGAAAGGACCCCCAGCTTCAGACCGGCCGATTTGAGCCTTTGCAAAAGGGCCGGCAGGCCGGGATAGGCTGTCACCAGGTGCATGGGGTCGCTTTCGTACCGCCTGTCGTATTCCGCCCGCAGGCTTTTGGCGGCGGCGTCCGTGACGTCTGCCCCCACCCTTTGGAGCATCCGGCGGATCAGCAGGTCCGCGCCGTTTCCCACCAGCAGCTTATATTCCTCCGTGGGAATGGGAGGATAACCAAAGGCTCCCAGCGCGCCGTTGCCAAAAGAGGCAATGGAGCGCAGTGTATCGGCCAGAGTGCCGTCTAAATCAAAAATGCAAGCCCTTACCATAAATTTTCTCCTTTGTTGGTGTACGCCTATTATATTCTCACACTGGGCAAAAATCAACAGACGGCTTGATTCTCCCAGGGCGAAGTGATATAATGAGCGGGAATTTGGAGAAATTTTCGATGAAGGATTGTTGCGGATGGATTATAATGCGGAAGCGCTGAAAATGCACCGGGAATGGAAGGGGAAGATTCGGGTGGAAACCCCCTGCCCCCTGGAAAACCGGGATCAGCTGAGCGTGGCCTATACTCCCGGCGTAGCCGCGCCCTGTCTGGAAATCGCCGGGGACGTGGAAAAATCCTACGAATACACCCGCCGGGGCAACCTGGTGGCCGTGGTCACTGACGGCTCGGCCGTTCTGGGACTGGGCGACATCGGCCCGGAGGCGGGGATGCCAGTAATGGAGGGAAAATGCGCCCTGTTCAAGGCCTTTGCCGGTGTGGACGCTTTCCCCATCTGCATCCGCAGCAAGGATGTGGACGAGATCGTCCGCACGGTGGAGCTGATTGCTGGGTCCTTTGGCGGCATCAATCTGGAGGACATCGGCGCGCCCCGCTGCTTCGAGGTGGAGAAAAGGCTCAAGGAGCGGCTGGACATCCCGGTATTCCATGACGACCAGCACGGCACCGCCGTGATCACGGTAGCCTCCATGCTCAACGCCCTGCGGCTGGTGGGCAAGGAGCTGTCCGCCGTTTCCGCCGTGGTCAACGGCGCGGGGGCGGCCGGTACGGCCTGCACCCGGCTTTTGATGGCGCTGGGGCTGAAAGATGTGGTGGTCTGCGATAAGATCGGCGCCCTCCATGAGGGGATGCCCGGCATGACCGACGCCCAGGCCGCGCTGGCGGCTGTGACCAATCCCCGGCACAAGCAGGGGACCCTGGCCGACGTCATCCGGGGGGCCGACGTGTTTATGGGCTTCTCCGCGCCGGGCTGTCTCACCGGGGACATGGTGCGTACTATGGCAAAGGACCCCATCATTTTCGCCTGCGCCAATCCCACTCCGGAGATTTTTCCGGAGGAGGCCTTGGCCGCCGGGGCAAGAGTGGTGGGAACGGGCCGGTCCGACTATCCCAATCAAATCAACAACGTCCTGGCCTTTCCCGGCATTTTCCGGGGGGCGCTGGACGTCCGCGCAAAAGAGATCAACGACGAGATGAAGGTGGCTGCCGCCAAAGCGCTGGCCGCCCTGATCCCGGAGGAGGAGCTGCGGGAGGACAACATTATCCCCACCGCCTTTGACAAGCGGGTGGCTCCCGCCGTTGCCGCCGCTGTGGCACAGGCTGCAAGGGAGACCGGCGTGGCCCGGGTGTAGGCATCATTTTTGGAAAGAAGGTCATTTTCATGGGAAAACAAAACAAAACGACAATTTACAAGCTGGCCCTGTGGGCGGTGTTCGCGGCGCTGGTGTTTGCCGCCAGCCAGATCAGCGTTCCCATTCCCGTGGCCATCGGCAGCGTTTCCCGCATTCACCTGGGAAATATTTTCTGCCTGCTGTCCGGCTTCATTTTAGGGCCTGTGGGCGGCGGGCTGGCAGCGGGCGTGGGTTCTGCCCTTTACGACATGACGAACCCCGCCTATATCGCCTCGGCGCCCTTCACCTTTGCCTTCAAGTTTCTGCTGGCCGCCGTCTGCGGATGGATCGCCTACGCGGGAGGGAACCGGGGCGAGAACCACAGGCTGAATGTTCTGGCGGCTGTTTCCGGCAGCGTTTCTTACATGATCCTGTACCTGGGTAAGGGCTTTGTGGAGGGCCTGCTGCTGGGCAGCGAGCTGGGAGCCGTGCTCACGGCGCTTCTGACAAAGCTGGCAACCTCCGGCGTCAACGCGGTCATTGCCGTGGTGGTGTCGGTGCCCCTGTGCGCCGCCATCCGCGCTGCCCTGAAGCGCAGCGGCCTGCTGGAAAAGCTGAACTGATTTTTGAAGCGCGAAGCGCCCGCCAAAACGGCGGGCGCTTTCTTTTTTTACCCCGAAAGAACGTGCGTACCGCAAATTCCGGCTGGAAAAAGGTTTCAGAAAAGAATTCACAAGCCGTCACACCATTTTCACAATCGGGGGTCATACTAATGGCACAGAACAAAAAGCAGAGCGGCTTTTCCATAAACGGCCGCGCTACCATATCGTTTTATGAAAGGAAGTATGGAGTATGTACGATCCCTATGACAACAACAGACAGAATCAGGATAGTTACGACCGGCAGCCGGAAAACCGGAACGCCGCACAGGGCTACACCGCTCAAACCAGAAGCTCCCAGCCGGAAGCCGGGGCGTCCCCCGCTTCCTCCGGCGCGGCCAACGGCCAGGGCGGGCAGTCAGGCACTCCGGGGACATATCCCTCTGTGACCTACCATTCCGGCCCCATGCAAACCGGCCAGGCCTATGTTCCTCCCCAGAACGCCGGGCCTTACGGCAGCCAAGCCGACGGCCGGGGATTTTCTTCCCAGCCTCAGCAGAACGCCTACACCTGGAATCCCCAGGGGGCGCAGCCTCCCTATGGCACGGTCCAGCAGCCGGCGCCGAAAAAGGTCAAAAAGCCGCGTAAGCACAGTCCCGGCAAGGTGTTTGCCAAAATTTTGGCGGCGGTGCTCTGCTGCGCCGTGGTCTCCATGGGTTCCGTAGGCGCTTTTGTGGCGCTGATCCAAAACGGCGTTGTCAATGTGCAGAGCCAGGGCGGAGAAAACACCACCGCCGCTTTTACCCTGTACAAAAAGGCGGAAACCGCCTCCTCTGCGCCTGTCACTGTCACAGAGGAATCTCTGACGCCCCAGGAGATCGCCCAGCAGTTGATCCCCAGCGTGGTATGTGTGCAGAACTATCAGATCCTCCAGCAGAACAGCTTTGAGAGCTTCCTGTTTGGATTCGGCTACGGAAACGGCGATTACGGCTCCGATGACTCCAGCCTGTCCCCTGTGGGGACTGGCTCCGGCATCATCATTTCCGAGGATGGCTACATTGTTACCAACCAGCACGTGATCGATGGCGCCACCAATTTGAAGGTGGTCACCTATGACGGCATGACCTACGAGGCCGAGCTGGTGGGTGAGGATACTCAGACCGACCTGGCCGTGATCAAGATCACCACCGAAGACTCCCTGACCCCTGCGAAGTTTGGCTCCTCCGGGGATCTGCAGGTGGCGGATGAGGTGATGGCTATCGGCAACCCCGGCGGTTTACAGCTGAGCTCCAGCACCACCTTCGGGCGCATTTCCGCGCTGAACCGCCCCGTCACCAATTCCGAGACCGGCTACACCACCAACTGCATTCAGACCGATGCGGCCATCAATCCCGGCAATTCCGGCGGCGCTTTGGTAGACATGAACGGTTATGTGGTGGGCATCAATTCCTCCAAGATCGCCGCAACGGAATACGAGGGCCTGGGATTCGCCATCCCCTCTGATACGGCCCAGCCCATTGTTTCGGACCTGATCGAGTACGGCTATGTAAAGGACCGGGCGGCTCCCGGCTTCTCCGGCGAATATGTGGAGCGCCTGCGGGCCAGCTGGTACGGCATGAACCCCGGCTACTATGTGACGGAGGTCACCACGGAAACAGCGGCCGCCTCCGGCCTCCAGCGGGGGGATATGATCACTGCCATCGACGACGCCCAGGTCACCTCCTCTTCCACCATCGCCCTCTATCTTGCGGATAAGAAGCCCGGAGACAAGGTGACCCTCACGGTTGACCGGACCCTCTCCGGACAGTCCGGCACGACCTTGACCCTGACCCTCAGCGAGAATACCGGAAAGTCTGTGAAATAAAACAGCGTACAAGATAATTCTCTTTTCACCAAAACGGGCGCGGCTGTCTGCCGCGCCCGTTTTGGGTTTTATTCGTTTGTCACTGGGATTGCTCCGCCGCCTGCTCCTCCTGGAACAGATCGTTGCGGGTAATGTTTTTCAGCCACTTTTTGCTCTTGTAGCGCTTGATGACCCAGGGCCACTTTACAAATTCATCGGTGCACAGCAGGAAGTAGACCCACAGGGGCGGCAGCTTCAGCACCGCCGCGGCCAGGAAGCCCAAAGGCACCGCGTAGGCCCACATGTCGATCAGGTCGCACCAGAAGCCGAATTTGCTGTCGCCGCCGGCCCGGAACACGCCGGCGATCAGGGTGGTGTTCACCGCCGCGCCCATCACGTAATAGGAGTTGATCAGCATCATCACCGTCAGATAATGGGTGGCAAGCTCCGTCAGGTTTACAAACCGGGTGACCAGCGGGATGGCGGCCAGGATCACAACGCCCCCCACAAGAGCGGTGATAACGGTGAGCTTCATCAGGTCCTTGGCGCAGTGGTCGGCGTCCTCCATCCTGTTGTCGCCGATGATCTGGCCCAGCAGGATGCCGCCGGCGCTGCCTGCGCCAAAGCACAGCACAGTACCCAGGTTCCGGACCACGCCGATGATGGAGTTTGCCGCCACCATGTCGGTGCCCAGGAATTGGCCGATGATCACCGAGTACATGGAAAAGCCCACGCCCCAGACGACGTCGTTGAGCAGAGCGGGCAGGGACATGGACATAAAGTCCTTAAAAAGGGGCTTATTTCGCAGGAACAGGTAAGAGAATTTGAGTTTCACATCCTTGCTTTTTGCAGAGACGATTATGCACAGAATCAGCTCGATCACCCGGGAGAAGGAGGTGGCGATGGCCACGCCCAGAACGCCCAGCTTGGGAGCGCCGAACAGGCCGAAAATGAACACGGCGTTCAGGATAATGTTCAGGGTAAAGGCGAAGGTGTTCAGGGCGGTGGAGACAGTTACTCGGCCGATGCTGCGCAGAATGGAGAGATAGACCTCGATAACGCCCCAGCAAAGATAGGCGATGCTCAGCACCCGCAGATAGGAGGCGCCCAGGGAGATGAGCTCCGCGTCCGGGGTGAACAGACGCATCATCCAGTCCGGGATCGTGATGGCGCACAGGGCGAACACTGCGGAGATGATCATGGAGAAGCGCAGGGCGATGCCCTCTACCAGGCTGATGGTCTTCATGTCGCCCTTTCCGTAATACTGGGCGCAGAGCATGGTGGCGCCGGTGCCCAGCCCGTAAAATACCATGAACAGGATATTGGCGTAGTTGGCGGCCAGAGAAACCGACGAAATGGCGGACTGCCCCACATATTTCAGCATGACCACGTCCGCAGAGGATACGGCGGCGCTCAGGAGGTTTTGCAGGACGATGGGCAGCATCAGCTTGCCGATCTGCCTGTAAAAGCTCTGCTTTTGCGGATTGGCGTTTTCCATAATATAACCCTCTCTTTCCCCAAATCACAAATCAGTATACAGGCAGCTCCCTTATTTTGTCAATCCCGCAGAGGAAGAAATCGTTGACAAGGGAAAAAAAAGCGGCTATAATAAATCCGCATAAAAATCGCGCTCGGAGAAGATGCTCTTTTGATCCTCACCCAGAGAGACGGCGGCGGGTGCAAGCCGTTTGAGGAGAGGGGAGCAGGCCGCTCCGGCTGTCCCGATGGGACGGCAGCAAGGCGTCCGCGGCGAGGAGCGGCGGCGCTGTCCCGGCGTTATGGGGAAAAAAGAGGCAGCGGCCTTTTCGCTGCAATTTGGGTGGTACCGCGGACCTGTTCCGTCCCATGGAGGACGAGACAGGTCTCTTTTTATGGGAATCACTGAATAAATCGGGCAGGTCAGATCGGCCGCCGAGATGCGCCTGGACGATTTATTCAGGGATTCCTTATGGAGGAACGCCATGGAAACCCTGATCTTCAATGGCTCGCCCCGGAAAAACGGAGATACGGTCTCCCTCATTCGGGAGCTGAGAAAGTCCCTGACCGGAACGGTGACGGTGATCGACGCCTGTACCTGCGGGGTTTCTCCCTGTGTGGACTGCCGCTTCTGCTGGGAAAATTCCGGCTGCGCCATCCGGGACGGCTGGCAGGAGATCGATGAGATCCTGTACCGCTGTAACAGCGTGGTCATCGCCACGCCGATCTACTTTTCCCTGCCCACCGGCCCGCTGCTGAGCCTTTTGAGCCGTGTGCAGCAGTATTACTGCGCGAAAGCTTTTCGTGGGGAGGCCTACCCCCTGGACGGGAAGCGGGGCGGCCTGCTTTTGACAGGGGGCGGCGACGGTTCTCCGGCCCCGGCGGAGGCGGCCTGCCGGACCCTGCTGCGGGCTATGGGCTGCGGAAGGGAGATCTACCCGGCCCTCTGCTGCTGCCATACCAACGACTATCCGGCCCTGGAGGAGCCGGAGATCAGGGAGGATCTCCGGGTTCTGGGCGCTTTTCTGGAGCGCCGGGAGGAAAGAACCTGAATATCATTCCACGAAAGGAAAGAAAGATATGGACACGAAATACTGTATCGACCAACTGAAAAAGCTCACCGCCATCGACAGCCCCACAGGCTTTACGGACCGTGCGGCGGACTACCTGATGACAGAGCTTGCCGCCCTGGGTTATGCGCCGGAAAAGACCCGGAAGGGCGGCGTCACCGTCTGCCTGGGCGGGCCGGAAGGCAATGACGGCCTGCTGCTCATGGCCCATGTGGACACCTTGGGCGCCGTGGTGCAGACCATTAAGGGCAACGGCCGCCTGAAGCTCTCCAATGTGGGCGGTCTCCAGGCGGAGAACTGCGAGGCGGAAAACTGCGTGATCTACACCCGGGAGGGGAAGACCTATACCGGCTGTCTCCAGCTTTCCAACGCCTCCGCCCATGTGAACCGGGAGTACGGCGAGGCCAAGCGGAAATTCGATGGGATGGAGGTCGTCATCGACGAGCCGGTAAAGAGTCCGGCGGACACCCGGGCCCTGGGCATCGAGGTGGGGGACTTTGTGTGCTTTGACCCCCGCACCGTGGTGACGGAAAGCGGCTACATCAAGAGCCGGTTCCTGGATGATAAGCTCAGCGCGGCCATGCTTTTGGCCTACGCAAAGGAGCTGAAGGACAAGGGCGTTTCTCCCAGGCGGAGGGTATACCTGCACTTTACCGTCTACGAGGAGGTGGGGCATGGGGCTTCTGCCAGTGTGCCGGCAGACGTTTCCGAGATCGTCAGCGTGGACATGGGCTGCGTGGGCGATGGCGTCACCTGCACCGAGCGGGAGGTGTCCATCTGCGCGAAGGACTCCGGCGGCCCTTACGACTACGCCGTCACCACCGCTCTGGTGGAGGCCGCGAAGAGGGCCGGCGCCGCTTATGCCGTGGATGTTTACCCCTTCTACGGCTCCGACGCGGAGGCCGCTCTCCGGGCGGGCTACGATGTGCGCCACGGCCTCGTTGGCGCAGGGGTCTACGCCTCTCACGGCTACGAGCGCTCCCATGTGGACGGCGTGGCAAACACCCTGAAGCTCCTGTGGGCTTATACAACGGATTGACAAAAAACAGGAAATATACAGAAAGAAGGAAAACGACCATGGAATGGACAGGACTCAATGAACTGCGGGAAAAGTATCTGAAATTCTTTGAGAGCAAGGGGCATCTCCGGCTGCCCAGCTTCTCCCTGATCCCCCAGGGGGATAACAGCCTTTTGCTGATCGGCGCGGGCATGGCCCCCATGAAAAAGTATTTTACCGGAGAGGTCACCCCGCCCCGGAACAGGGTCACCACCTGCCAGAAGTGCATCCGCACGCCCGATATTGACAGCGTGGGCTATACCGACCGCCACGGCACTTTCTTTGAGATGCTGGGCAACTTCTCCTTCGGCGATTACTTCAAGCAGGAGGCCATTCCCTGGGCATGGGAGTTTCTGACCAGCCCGGAATGGCTGGGGCTGGATCCCGACCGGCTGTATCCCTCTGTCTTTGCCGGGGACGAGCAGACCCCTGCCGACGACGAGGCGTATCATATCTGGGCCGATGTGGTGGGCGTTGCCAAGGATCACATCGTGCGCCTGGGCAGAGAGGACAATTTCTGGGAGCACGGCAGCGGCCCCTGCGGCCCCTGCTCGGAAATTTACTATGACCGGGGCGTGGATCACGGCTGCGGCAAGCCGGACTGTAGGCCCGGCTGCGAATGCGACCGCTTCATGGAAGTGTGGAACGTGGTGTTCTCCCAGTTTAACAGCGACGGCAACGGGCATTATACCGAGCTGGTGCAGAAGAATATCGACACCGGCATGGGTCTGGAGCGCCTGGCCTGCGTCATGCAGGGTGTGGATAACCTGTTTTTGGTGGACACCGTGCAGAATATTATGAAGAAAATCTCCCAAATCACCGGGGTGGCTTATGGGGACGATCCCAAGTCTGACGTTTCCCTGCGGATCATCACCGACCATATCCGCTCCACGGTGTTCATGATCGCTGACGGGGTAAAGCCCTCCAATGAGGGGCGGGGCTATGTGCTGCGCCGCCTGCTGCGCCGGGCCGCCCGCCACGGACGGCTGCTGGGGGTCCGGGGGCTGTTCCTGACGGACCTGGTGGACACGGTGGTGCAGGAAAACGAAAAGGCCTACCCAGAGCTGAATCAGCGCAGGGCGTTGATCAAGCAGACCATTGCCTTTGAGGAGGAGAGCTTTGCGAAGACCATTGATCAGGGCCTGGCCCTGCTCAACAGCTTCATCGACAAGGCGGATTCCAAGGTCTTCTCCGGCGATAACGCCTTTACCCTGAACGACACCTACGGCTTCCCTCTGGACCTGACCAGGGAGATCCTGGCGGAGCGGGGCATGAAGATCGACGAGGAGCGCTTCCAGGAGCTGATGCGCCAGCAGAAGGAGCGGGCCCGCAATGCCCGAAAGGATGCGGGAGCCGACGCCTGGAAGGGTGAGAACGCCGCTGCGGCGGGACTGCCTGCCACCAAATTCACCGGATATACGGAAATGAAAACCTCCGCTGTGGTTCTGGCCATTATCAAGGGCGGCCAGCGGGTGGAATCCGCCGCAGAGGGCGAGGAGGTTTCCGTGGTGCTGGACGTCACTCCCTTCTATGGGGAAAGCGGCGGCCAGGTGGGCGACAGCGGCGTGCTGGAGAGCGAGGGCGTTTCTGTGGACGTCATAGACGTGATCCGGCATGAGGGGGTTTTCCTGCACCGTGCCGTGATTTCCCAGGGTGCGCTGGCGGTGGGAGACAGCGTGGACGCTGTGCTGGACACCATGCGCCGCAAGGCCATTATGCGCAATCACACGGCGGCACATCTGCTCCAGGCGGCCTTGCGCCAGGTACTGGGCGACCATGTGGAGCAGGCGGGCCAGCTGGTGAACGAGAAGCATGTGCGTTTCGACTTCACCCATTTTTCCGCCCTCACTCCCGAGGAGCTGACCATGGTGGAGATGGCCGTCAATGATGAGATTTTGAAGGCAGTTCCCGTAAAGACGGAGGAAATGCCCATAGAGGAGGCAAAGAAAATAGGGGCCATGGCTCTGTTTGGAGAGAAGTATGGCGACGTGGTGCGGGTGGTCACCAGCGAGGATGGCTTTACCAAGGAACTCTGCGGCGGCACCCATATGGACAACACCTCCCGGCTGGGCCTTTTCAAGATCGTTTCCGAATCCTCCGTGGCCTCCGGCGTCCGCCGGATTGAGGGCGTCACCGGCGCCGGTGTGCTGGCCATTCTGACGGGGCAGACCGTGGCGGCCCAGGAGACCGCTCAGGCGTTGAAGGTGCCTAACCCCGCCGATCTTCCCATGCGGGCCCGCCAGGTCATGGCGGAGCTCAAGGAGAAGGACAAGATCATCGAGGGCCTGAATGCCAGGGTGGCCGCTTCCAGCCTGGATAATGTGTTCCGGAACGCCCAGGATGTGGGCGGCGTGCAGGTCATGTACGCGCTGCTGTCCGGAATGGACGGCGATTCTCTGCGGGCGCTCTGCGACAAGGTAAAGGAGCGCGGCACGGCGGCTGTGGCGGTGTTTGCCGGCGTCAGCGGCGGCAAGGCGACCCTGGCGGCTGTGTGTACGAAGGAGGCCCAGGAGAAGGGGCTGAAGGCCGGCGCCCTGGTGAAGGAGGTTGCCATGAGGACCGGAGGCAACGGAGGCGGACGTCCCGATTTCGCCATGGCTGGCGCAAAGGACCAGACCAAGCTGGACGAAGCCCTGGCCGCCGTTCCTGACCTGGTACAGGCTCAGTTGCAAGGTTAAGGCCGTGGGGGTTCCCCCCACACCCCACCACCTTTGAAAAGGTGGACGAAACTTCTCATGCTGTATGGCCGGGATATGGCAAAGCCATACCGCGGCCATACAGTGTAAAAAGGTTTTGACCCACTTTTCCTCAAAAAGTGGGCGGGGTTTGGGGCGGAGCCCCATGACCTCAAATCTTACAAAGGAGCGTGTAACAATGGCTGACTGCATTTTCTGCAAGATCGCGGCGGGGGAGATTCCCTCCACCAAGGTATACGAGGACGGCAAGGTCCTGGCTTTTCGGGATCTGGATCCCCAGGCGCCCTTTCACGTGCTGATCATTCCCAAGGAGCACATTGCTTCCGCGGCGGAGATCACCCCTGAAAACAGCGCCGTTGTGGCCCATATTTTCGAGGTCGCGGCCCGGATTGCCAAAGAGCAGGGCCTGGAAAACGGCTTCCGCATTGTCAATAACTGCGGCAGGGACGGGATGCAAAGCGTGCAGCATCTGCACTTTCACATGCTGGCCGGGAAGGCTATGGGCTGGCCGCCCTTCCCGAAGGACTGAAACATGCCGCCGGAATGGAAAATCTTGCAATTTCCAATTTACCATGCTAGAATAAATGTAAATTATTTGTCTGTTTCCAAGGAGAGAAATATATGAGCAAAACGTATCAAATGACCATTGCCGGATGCAAGCGGGAGCTGCCGATCTGTCCCATTGACGAGCATCTGGATATTGCCGGTTTTGTGATGTTCAGCGATGTGGAGATCACCGAAGCCACTGCCAAGGCGCTGATGGAGAAGTGCCCGGAGCACGACGTGATCGTTACTGCCGAGACCAAGGGGATCCCCCTGGCCTATGAGATGGCCCGCATCGGCTGCCGCAATTATGTGGTGGCCAGAAAGGGCGTGAAGGCGTACATGGAGGACCCCATCCATGTGGAGGTGAAGTCCATCACCACCGACCATGTGCAGAAGCTGTATCTTTCCAAAGCTGACCGGGAAAACCTGAAGGATAAGCGGGTGCTCATTGTGGACGATGTGATCTCCACAGGAGAATCACTGGCCGCCATGGAGGAGCTACTCCGCATGGTGGGCGCCAATGTGGTGGGCAAGGCCTGTGTGCTGGCCGAGGGCGACGCCCAGGATCGGGATGACATCATCTTCCTGGAGCCCCTGCCGCTGTTCACAAAGTAAGGCCGTGCGGCGTCCGTTTGCCCTGCTGGGGTTCACCGCCTTTTTCGTTCTTGCCGGGGCGGCCTGCATGGGAACGGATTCTGTCCTTTTTTCCGCAAAGGTTTGCGGAGCGCTGGGCGGCTGCGCTCTTCTGGCGGCTGCCGCGGGATATATTCTGAGGAAACGGTTCCCGGGCCACGCAGGTCCGGGAGCCATTCTTTTTGGGGAAGGAGCGGGCAGGCTTCTGAAGCTCTTGGTCGTTTCCGCCGCCCTGCTGCTGACAGCTATGCTGTGCCTTTTCCGGTATCAGAATGCCTATGAGACGGGAATTGCCCCGGCGGAGACCCTCAGCGGCAGGGAGATCCGGGTTTTGGGGACAGTATTGGATTACCCGGAGGAAGCATATGATAAACCGTATTACCGTCTGCGGGTGGAGCGTGTCACGGCGGACGGAAAGGAAATAGAGCTTTCTCCCTTTACCCTGCGGCTCTCCACCCGGCAGCCCTTTCCCTGCGAGCCTTACGACACGCTGGAGTGTACGGTGAAGGTCAGCGCCTTTGACTGCGGCGGGCTGTTCTCCATGGCGGGGTCGCGGTGGGCCGGGGGAGTGGCTTTGGGCGGCTATCTTTCCGATTACGAAACCGTGGAGGTGACTCCAAACCCGGAAATCCCCTTTGGGAAGCTGTTTGCCAAAATGCGGCATCTGCTGGGCCGGAGCATAGAGAGGCAGCTGCCCGGCGGAGAGGCGGCGCTGCTGCGGGCCATGCTTCTGGGAGAGCGGGAGCTTGTCTCGGACCTGACCTATAGCCATTTTTCGACGGTGGGCGCGGTCCATCTGCTGGTGGTATCTGGCCTGCATATGACGGTTTTGTCAGCCTTTCTTTTTCTGCTGATGGGCCGTCTCCCCATCGGCCGGGCGGGAAGAAACCTGCTGACCGCCACTGCGGTGCTGCTTTTCCTGTGTATGCTGGGCTTTCCCGTTTCGGCGGTGCGGGCAGGGATCATGATCGTCCTGGCGCTGCTGGCGGACAGCCTGGGCCGGGAGCCTGACGGCGTGAACTCCCTGGGCTTCGCCATGCTGGCGGTCTGCCTGTACAATCCCTTTTCCGGCGGCAGTCTCAGCTTCGCGCTGTCGGCCTTTTCCACCTTGGGGGTCATCACCCTTTCCGGGCCGATCCGAGGGTGGCTTCTGGGGCCTGCGAAAAACCACCCGGGCCTGCTGAAAATTCTCACGCCTGTGGCGGCTTCTTTCGGGGTGACCCTGGGCGCCATGGCGGCTACCCTGCCCATTCAGCTCCTGGCCTTTCGGGGCGTCTCCCTGATGGCGCCGCTGGCCAATTTGATCCTGGTGTTTCCCTGCACGGTTTTGCTGTACGCAGCCCTTCTCACCGCCCTTTTGGGTTTGCTGCCCCTGGCCGGACCGGCTCTGCCCTTTGCTTTTTGCGCCGGATGGCTGGCCCGCTTTGCCATGGCCGCAGCGGGGATGTTGGCCCGTGTGCCCCTGGCTTATCTGAGCCTGAACGACGCCGATGCATTTTTATGGGTGGCTGCGGCGGGAATCCTTGTGCTGTCGGCCCGCCTGCTTGTGAGACGTGAGCCTGTGGCATGGGCGCTCATAGGGATCGTGCTGCTGATGGGCTGCAGCCTGTGGGAACTGATCCCCCTGCACGGTCAGACCGTGACGCTGGCGGCCTCGGCGGACTCCTCCTGCATTGCGCTCATCCGGGGCAGGAGCGCCGCAGTTTTCATTCGGGACGGCTATCGGACTGCGGCCCCGGAAGAATTGCTGGCCCGGAACAATATTTTCCAGGTGGAGGCCCTCTGCCTGCCAGACCGGAGCACCGATGCCCGGAAGGCCGCGGCAGCCCTGCTGGAAAGGTATCCGGTAAAGAGATTGGTCCTGCCCGGCAGCGAATATTCCGATGGCGATCTGGCGGAGGAGGCCGCGCTGCTCTACCCCGGGGAGGGAGAAAGGATTTCCCTTTTGGACGGCGTGGAGGCCACGGCCCGTGACGGCATGGGACGGCTGGAGTTTACCGTCAACGGCGTAGACGTGGTTGTGGAGACGGGAAATACCGGGGAGGGGGAGTGCCAGGTGCTTTTTACCGACCAGACCCCCAGCCGGATCAATTCCCCGTTTACTGTTTGCCAAAGTGATGCTATAATAGACGGAGAAGTCGGCTCGGAGGGTCTGCCTGCCATGGGCATGATTCCCGGCGGGGAGGGCCTGTACATTGACCTGCTGCCGGACGGAGCCGTAAGGCTGAGAGGGGAAAGCCAATGCCTGAATTGGATGCAGCCCAACTGAAAAAGCAGATCGCCGCGGGAGAGCTTCACAGCCTCTACCTGATCACCGGCGAAGAAAAATACTTGGTGAGCCGGGAGGCTGCGCGGCTGATCCGTGCCGCAGGCGGGGAGGGCCTTGGGGAGTTTAACAGCCAGGCCTTTACCAACGATTCCACGGTGGACGCCATTGCCGACGCCGCAGAGGCTCTGCCGGTTTTTGCGGAGCGCAAATGTGTGTCCGTGGCGGATTTTGACCTGGAGGAGAAAAAGAGCGACGAGCTGGAAAAGCTCTGGGAACTGCTGAAAAATGTGCCGGATACCACCACCCTGGTATTCTGGTATCCCACGGCGTCCCCCTCGGGGACCGCCTGGCAGAAGTTCACGAAGCTCTGCCGGGAGCGGGGCTTTGTGCTTTCCTGCGCCCGGCGGGACGCGGCGGAGCTTGCCAAAATGCTGATCCGTGCGGCGGAAAAGGAGCATCTGGTGCTTTCCAGACGCGATGCCGACAAGCTGGTGGAATACGCCGGTCAGGATGTGGGCCGGCTGCTCAACGAGATGGAGAAGCTCTGTGCCTATGCTCTGGGCCGGGGACAGGCGGAGATCACCGGGGAGGACATTGAGGAGCTGGTGCCCCAAAGCATGGAAACCACGGCCTTTATCCTCTCCAACGCGCTGCTGTCCGGCAATTACGAAAAGGCCTACGGGCTGCTGGACACCTTGTTTTACCACAGGGAGGAGCCCGTCCGCATCCTGGGGGCCCTTTCCAATTCCTACGTGGATATGCAAAGGGTGCAGACGGCGCTGGAAAGCGGCCGGGGCGCCGTGGATGCCGCCGAATACGGCGATTATAACAAGGACAGGAAAAAGACCGGCTACCGGCTGGGCGTGGCGGAAAAGAACGCCCGGCGCATCCGCCCCCCCATGCTCCGGAAAAGCCTGGAGCTTCTGCTGGAAGCGGATATGTCCCTGAAAGGCTCCTCCATCGACCCCCAGCTGGTGCTGGAGGAGCTGATCGCCAAGCTGCTGCTGGCCGCCCAGGAGGATCGCTCATGATCCGGGTGAAAGAGGCCATCGTGGTGGAGGGCCGGTACGATAAGAGCGCCCTTTCGTCCCTGGTGGACGGGATCATCGTGGAGACCGGAGGCTTTCGCATTTTTCACGATGGGGAAAAGCTTCGCTATCTACGGCGGCTGGCTGCCGAGCGTGGGCTGATCGTGCTGACGGACAGCGACGGCGCGGGCTTCGTGATCCGCGGCAGGCTCGCCTCGACGATCCCGCCGGAACAGCTCCGGCACGCCTATATTCCGGATGTGCCCGGTAAGGAACGGCGCAAGGCCGCTCCCTCCAAAGAGGGAAAGCTGGGCGTGGAGGGAATGGACCAGCAGACCCTTCTCCTGGCCCTGGAGCGGGCAGGCGCCACCATTGAAGGGGAAAGCCCCCGGCAGCCCGGAGAGAAGCTAACCAAAACGGACCTGTGGGAGCTGGGCCTTTCCGGCGGTACGGACAGCGGGGAGCGCCGCAGGGCGCTGCAAAAGGCGCTGGGGCTGCCGGAGCATCTTTCCGCCAACGGCCTACTGCAAGCCCTGAACGCCCTCTACAGCCGGGAAGATTTTTTTCAGCGTTTTTCCGAATCCATCATAACCGAAAAGGAGCAAAAGATATGACTGTTATTCCTGCCGGATACAGGGCCTCTCTGGGACTGTATGAAACCCAGAAGGCCATTGGCGCCATCAAGAACGTGTTCCAGGTAAAGCTCTGTGCGGCCCTGCACCTGAAGCGGGTCACCGCGCCGCTGTTTGTGGATCCCGCCACCGGACTCAACGACGACTTAAACGGCGTGGAGCGCCCCGTCAGCTTTGATATTCCCGCCGTAAACGGCAATGGCCAGGTGGTCCACTCCCTGGCGAAATGGAAGCGGCTGGCCCTGCACCGCTATGGCTTCTTTGTGGGCAACGGCCTGGTGACGGATATGAACGCCATCCGCCGGGACGAGGAGCTGGACAATCTCCATTCCATCTACGTGGATCAGTGGGACTGGGAAAAGGTCATCGACCGGGACTCCCGGAATGAGAAATTTTTGCGGGACACGGTGGAGCGGATCGTCAGCGCCATCTGCGGCACGCTGGATGAGCTGAAATGGCAATTTTCCGACTTGGAGACCGAGCTCTGTCGGGACGTGACCTTCGTCACCTCCCAGGAGCTGGAGGACCGCTGGCCGGACCTGACCCCCAAGGAACGGGAAACCGCCTTTGTTAGGGAACACCGCACGGTGTTTATTGAGAAGATCGGCGGGAAGCTGAAAAGCGGCAAATCTCACGATGGCCGGGCCCCCGACTACGACGACTGGAGCCTGAACGGGGACCTGCTTTTCTGGCACGAGCCCTTGCAATGCGCCCTGGAGATCAGCAGCATGGGTATCCGGGTGGACCCGGAGGCCCTGGACCGCCAGTTGACGGAGTCCGGCTGCGACAGCCGCCGGGAGCTGCCCTTCCACAAAATGCTGCTGGAGGGGAAGCTGCCCCTGACCATCGGCGGCGGCATCGGCCAGAGCAGGCTTTGTATGCTGCTGCTGGGCAAGGTCCATATTGGCGAGGTCCAGGCGTCTCTTTGGGACGAGGAGACCCGCCGGGTCTGTGAGGAAAACGGCGTGGTGCTGCTGTAATTTTTCATAACAAAAACAAAATGAGGGAAGCGGATCAAACCGTTTCCCTCATTTTTGATGTTTTCGCGCAGGCTTTACATTCACATCCGGCCTGATTTCTCCCTCGATCACGCCATGAGCGGCTTCATACTCATTGATGCTGTTCCGAATTAAAACCAGGAGATGGCTATTGACAGAACGGCCCTCATAGTCGGCGACATAACCGATTTTTTTGAGCATTTCTTCCTCAATGCGAATGGACACACTTTTGATTGCCACAACCGTTACCTCGTACAGATGAATTGTGTATTCGTTTTATATCTGCTCCTCCAAAGGTTCATGGATCCAAATTGTTTTCATCAAAAAGAGACGAAGCGAAAAAAGTATCAAGCCCGATACCAAAGCCCTGGCATATCTCGTGGATCACCCGCAGCTTAACGGAATCGTAAGAGCAGTTGACAACGTTCCCTATCGTTGACTTCGGCACACCGCTTTTCAGATAGAGCTGATATTGCGTCATATTCTTTTCTTTGAGCAGCTGTGTCAGCCGTTCACTGATCGCCTGGTTGAGCTTCATCTCATCACCACCCTGCCGCAAAAATTGTAACAGTCTGGTTTCTAAAATTAGTCCCTGCAGCTGTACTATTTGCGCTTTTTGTGGTATTATGTGAGAAAGAAAAGCTTAGGAGGCGATCCTGGTGACAGCCACCTCTTGCTTTCATGAGAAAGCGGAGCCAAACGCCCTTTCTAACAGCTAATTTCTAATTGCTAAAAACAAAAAGAGGGAACAGGTTTCCCTGTTCCCTCTTAAAAAAGCTGATTTCCGGCGAAATTACTTGCCGAAATATCTCTTGAGCAGTCCGGCAAAGGCCTTGCCGTGACGGGCCTCGTCCCGGGCCATCTCATGAACGGTGTCGTGGATGGCGTCCAGGTTCTGGGCCTTGGCCAGCTTTGCCAGCTCGGTCTTGCCCATGGTGGCGCCGTTTTCGGCTTCCACGCGAACCTTCAGGTTCTGCTCGGTGCTGTCGGAGACAACCTCGCCCAGCATTTCCGCAAACTTGGCGGCATGCTCAGCCTCTTCCCAGGCGGCCTTCTCCCAGTACAGGCCGATCTCGGGATAGCCCTCGCGGTGGGCCACACGGGCCATGGCCAGGTACATGCCGACCTCGGTGCATTCGCCCTGGAAATTCTCCCGGAGACCCTGGACGATCTTCTCGTCAACGCCCTTGGCAATTCCCACCACATGCTCGGCGGCCCAGGTCATTTCCCCGGACTGCTCGGTGAACTTCTCAGCGGGAGCGCCGCAGACAGGGCACTTTTCGGGAGCGGCTTCGCCCTCGTAGACATAGCCGCAGATGGTGCAGACAAACTTTTTCATGATTTTCATTCCTCCAAAATGATTGATTTATTCAAAGCACCGGGTAACGGCGCTTTTTAGCTTTTTCACAGCGGCATAACGGCCACCAGCTCATGGCCGCAGCGCTCCCCGTTTTCCACAAAGCCATACTTGGCGTAAAGCGCCTTTGCGACGGTATTCTCCGGCTCGTAGCTGGTCCAGCAGTATTCCGCAGGCCCCAGGGGCATGGAACGCACGTATTTGATGACCTGCTCCATAGCCAGCTTCCCAAGACCGCGGCCCTGATGCCGCTTGTCGATCATCAGCCGCCAAAGGCAGTAGTTCCCATCGGCGACGTCCGGATCGTCGTCATCCCCCAGCGAGCCGTAGCCAAACATGACAAAGCCCACCGGGTGTCCGCCGTCGTAGAGGCCGAATGGCTGGGCACAGCCGCCCATGGACAGGGCGATATAAGCATCTACCAAGCTGTCCTTGTTGGAAGCCACGAAGCTTTTCTGCTCCTCGCTTACGGACAGTGCCAGCAGCTCGTCCACATTATCGTAGGTGATCCTTCTCAATTCCACGGTTCCATTCCTCCATCAGCTCCGCCGGTGAGCGCTGACGGCAGTCTCTGGCGTCGCTTACTGCCCGGCGGGCCGCCAGATAGGTCTCACGGCCCAGCTGCCAGGCGTCTTCTTCCCGCTGGTAGCCTCCAAACAGGGCAAAGGCCATGGCTCCCGCAGCGTAGACATTGGTTTTCTCATCGATGGGAGCGCCCAGCTCATACTCCTCCGGAGACATGAAAATGGAACTGCCCCACATACGCCCCATCTGATTTCGGTAGGGCTTTTTCTGGAAAAAATCTATATCGCATATGGTGGTCTTGCCGGCTTTCACATCATACATCACGCTGCCGTCATAAAAATCCACCGCCACGTAACCCCTACGGTTTACATGATCCAGAAAGCGGAGCACCTCATGATACACCCGCAGTCTGTCCTCAGTGGGCAGAGCCATAAACTCCGCGTGGTCCTGGTCATACATGCGTCCCATGCAGATTCCGTCTGCCCAGCGGAAGAGAGCGGCATAGCCGCCGCCGATGTCCTCAGCGCCAAGCAGGTCGATGAGGCTCTCATGGCGCAGCGCCTCATACAGGGGCAGCGAAGCCTTCAGGTTGGCGATGGCCTCCGCCTGGGTACAGCTGCGGCGGGCCGTTGGCGCCCCGGCAAATTTCAAAAAGTACCTCTCCCCGCCGCTTTCCAGGCCAAAGCAGATATTGCCGGAATCCTGGTCGTCGAACACCTTGAACACGCGGCCATACTTCCGCAGAAAGCCAAAATCAAAGGCGGAGCCCATGCGGAAGCTCACTCCGTCAATCGTACAGATCAGCTGATTTGGCTGATGCTCCATTTATCAGAATCCTTCCTCTCCCGCGCAGGCGGGGCACAGCCCTGTAAAGGTCACGTTGGCGGCCTCGATCCGGCAGCCTGTCTCTTTGGAAATGCCCTCCAGCAGCTCGGCGTTTATCGGAGAAAACTCCATATCCAATATGCGCCCGCAGCGGGAACACACCATGTGGGCGTGGGGTGTGACGCGGCCGTCAAAATGCTCTTTTCCGTCGATCACGCCAACGCTGACAGCCTTGCCGTTTTCGCAAAACAGTTTCAGGTTTCGGTACACCGTGCCCAGGCTCAGGTCAGGACAGCGGGGCTTTAGCTGGGCGTAGACCCAGTCTGCGGTGGGATGGACCGTGGTGCTTTGCAGCACGCCCAGGATGGCCATCCGTTTTCTGCTGAAATTTTCCCGGCTTTCCATGGGGATTGCTTCCTTTCCCTTTTCTTCCTGAACCATTGTACACCATAAGGCCCAATTTGTAAATAGGAATTATTACTATTTTTTGAAATGCTCTTTTCCTCGCAGCCGGCTGGGCCATCTGGCAAAAGAAGCCGCGCTACTTTTTCACGGCGGAAAGAAGCTTCACCAGCGCCTTCTGCTCCTGCTCGTCGGCCACTGCTACCAGCTCGTCGCCCTGCTGCAATACGGTGGAGCCGTTGGGGATGGTCAGGGCGCCGTCCCGGATCACAGAGATGATCAACGTGCCCTCCGGCACCTTGAATTCCCGCAGGGCAACGCCGCCCAAAGCGGAATCGGGCGGCAGGGTGATGGAGCAGATCCCGGCCTTTCCCTGGTTCAGGCTGGCAATCAGGTGCATGTGGGCCTGGTCGGCTTCCTGTTCGATCATGCTGGTAAGCAGCTCCGCGCTGCACACCACGTTGGGAATGCCCAGCAGACGGAAGGTATCCAGATTTCTGGGATTGTTGACCCGGGCAATGACCTTTTTCGCGTGAAAGTGCTCCTTGGCCAGCTGTGCGGCCACCAGATTGTCCTGGTCAACGCTGGTGATGGCCATAAAACAGTCCGCGTTCTCCGTTTCGGCAGCCTCCAGCACGGAAATACTGGTGCCGTCGCCCCGGAAAACGGCCACGTCCAGGGTGTTGGCCAGCTGCTCGCAGCGGATACGGTCCTTTTCGATCACATTGACCTCATAATGTCTGTCCAGCAGGGTTCTGGCCAGGCTCTGGCCCGTCTGCCCCCCGCCCATCACGATCATTCTCATCGCCGCGCCTCCTCAGTCGATTTTTCTGCTGTAGACTACGCAATCTCCCGGCGCCAAAGGCAGAGGCCGGTCCCGCTCCAGCAGCTGGAAGCGGCCGTTTTCCTGAAGAACGCCGAGAATGCCGTCCCCCGGCCGGGGCTCCAGATCATCGGTGGTGCGGCCGTACAGGCGCTTTTCCACGGGAGTGACCAGCAGAGACACCGTGGAAATGCCCAGGTTGACCTGCCTGCTCTGCCGGGGGCTGGTGAGCGCAGTGACCAGCTCCGCCCCGGCGGTGTTGGTGGGGCAGATGACCTGCAGGCCCAGATTTTCAAAAGCGTCCTCCCGCTGGGGATCGGAAATGCGGATGAGAACATTGGAGACGTGAAAAAAGTTTTTGGCGATCTGCCCGGTGGCAATATTCAAATTGTCATCGGCGGTGACCACCGCCACAGCGTCGCAACCTTCAATGCCTGCCGCGCGCAGGGCCTGGATGTCCATGGGAAAGCCCAGATGGGTGACGCCGCTGAAATCGGGATCCAGCAGCGAGAGCCGGTCGGAGCTGTTGTCCAGAACCGCCACGGCATGGCCCACATTGTCCAGCATTTGGGCGGCCTTGCGGCCCAGCAGGCCGCAGCCCACAATCAGAATGTTCAAAGCTTTTCCTCCTTTGAAGCCATATAATTTCCAGAAAAAATGGCCGGAGCTGGGCCGCTCCGGCCTGATTTTTGCTTCATTGGCAAATCATTCGGCGTCCTCTGCGTCGCCGGAGCTTTCAGGGGCAGAGGATACCGGCGCCGTTGTAGGGGCGGCGTCGCCTCCGGCCTGGGGATCGTCATTTCCCTGGGGATCATCCCGGCCCTGAGGGTCCTCGCTGCTGCCGGAGCTTTCCTGGTCCAGCTTGAGCTGGTTGTACTCCTCCAGACTGACTTCCACGATGCTGGCGTATTCCGCGGAGATGTAAGCGGTTTTGCCCTGATATTCCACCTGATACCAGCCGCCGGAGGGATTTTCCACCAGCAGCGGCAGCATGCTGCCGTTTTCTGCAAGGCCCAGGATCTCCCCGTCGGTAGAGGCTTCCGCCCGGATATTCAATCCGCCGTCGGCCTGGATCTTCGCGGCCTTGGCCTTGGGGGCAGGGGTGGGAGTGGGCGCCGTGGTGGGTGCTGCGGAGGAAAGGGCGGAGCTGCCCGAATTATCTCCGGCAGAGTCCTTATCTTTTTTTCCGCAGCCGCAGAGAAGCCCGGCCACCAGACACAGAGCCAGTGCACAACACAGCCATTTCTTCATAAAATGCCACGCTCCCTCAACGGGTCCGACTTTCCGGCGGAACCCGGCAAATTATCAATCATTGAGTCTAGTATAACACAAATTTGGAAAAAGTCTACAGATTTTTTATTTCATTCTGTCCGGCGATAACGCTTGTGCTTTACAAAAATGTCAAACATATTGCGTTCCTCATATGAGGCAAGTTTCTTATAGGAAGGGACAATAAGTCCGCAGAAAACGGCAAAAGAAAAACAAATTTTCTTTCCTGAGGCTCAGAAAACGGGTTGCCTCCGCCCGGCTTATCCAATCGCCTTGGAATCGGCATTACTCCTGTGTAAGCGGAATAATATCTCCCTTAATCATCCGATAGATTTGCCCTATCTGCGTAACACCTTCCTTTTTTATAAAAATGGCGCTTTCATCCGTCATAAGACATAGCGGAAGCTTCATGGAAACCTGTTTCAGAGATTGTAACAGTTTTTCATCTTCAAACGGATAATGCGCCTTGACCGTAATATCCGCAAGGCCCAATCCTTCGTAAGGAATAAGGGATTCATATACATCAACCGTATGTTTTCCCATATTCATGGCTCCTGCACTCACACCCAATATGACAGCATTGCTTTGGCGAATTGCATCCAGTATGCCTTTGCCGCACATCAATCTAAATTGCAGCGTTGCATTCCCTCCCATCAGAAAAATGCACGAAGCCTCACGGATTAGCCTTACTGCACTAGCCGCTTTTGTTCGATTGTCAATCACGCAATATTTTGCAAAAGGCATATTTCTCTCTGCAAACATCTCATGCATTCCATCCGAATCTCTGTCGTTTTGCGTATAATTATCCGGCTGGCAACTGATAAATACAAGGCTGTCTCGAACATTCAGTTCCGCCTTTAGCACATCTGCAATGCTATCTGTAAAGTGATGCGTTGGAAATCCACTAAAAAAACCCAGCAGCTTGGCAGTCATAATTCTGTTATCCTCCAAAAATCCTACTTTTTCTTTCTGTCAGCGGAGCTAAAGCGGGCAGCAACCTCTTCCCAAGTGGGCATGGAGGGCTGGGCGCCTTTTTTTGTAACGGTGAGAGCAGAGACCTGGATTGCAAAGGCGGCGGCGGTCTCCAGGCTTTCCCCAGCCGCCAAGCCCTGGGCCAGCCCGCCGGTAAAGCTGTCTCCAGCGGCGGTGGTGTCCACCACCGAAAGGCCGGAAACGGCGGGGAACAGCCGCTCCTCCCCACGCTCATTCAGCAGATACGCGCCCCGCTCTCCCAGAGTGACGATCACATTTTTCACGCCCCTTTCCCGGAGAATCCCGGCGGCGGCAGAGGGGTCTCCCTTGGGAACACCCGCCAGTGCGGCGGCCTCGCCCTCATTGGGCTTGATCACATCCAAGCAGGGAAACAGCTCCGGGGGCAGATCGGTCCGGGCGGGGGCAGGGTCCAAAATCACCCGCTTGCCCAGCCTTTTCCCCAGCCGGGCGGCGTAAACAACGGTTTCTACCGGGATTTCCAGCTGAAGCACCCAGACGCCGCAGGCCTCCAGCACGTCCAGATTATCCTCAAGATAGGGAACGTCCACGGCGGCGTTTGCTCCCTGGGCCACCACAATGCAGTTGTCCCCCTCCCGGTCCACCTGGATAAAGGCGGAGCCGGTGGGCAGCGATTCCATCCGGCGGACCCGGGAGACGTTCACCCCCACGGCGCGAAGGCTTTCACAGAGAAGGTGGCCGGGACCGTCGGTGCCCACAGCACCCAGCATGACCACCTCCGCTCCCAGCTTTCCCGCGGCGCAGGCCTGGTTGGCGCCCTTCCCTCCGGGCAGATTCTCGTACCCGGCAGACAGCAGCGTTTCTCCCTTTTTGGCCATGTGGGGCACATTCAAAACAAAGTCCATATTCATGCTGCCGATCACGGCGATTTTTTCCATATGAACTCCTCCTGTTCCAAAACAAATACATCTTACTTGAGAATAGACAAAATGTCAATTTCTAAGGGCCGTCTCCCGCTCCTCTGCCTTGCGGCGGAACAGCCGCGCCTGGTGCCGCTGCTCATAATAGATGTCTGTGAGCACGGAGATTTCCCGGCGCAGAAGCAGGTCCGTATCGGCGTCCTTGGGGCGGCGGGACTTCAGCTCCTTCAGGCGCTGCTGGAGAACATTGCATTCCCGTTGGGCCTCCCGTTCCATTTTTCTGTAATCAAAGGTAGTGCAGGGCGCGTGCCAGCCGCCCAGGGTCCTCTGGGTATTCGTGATGTCCATCGTCATCTTTCATCATCCTCCTGTCTCCAAAATACTTCCTTAAAGAGAAGTTCTGATTTCATGATACAGGAATAAAATGAAATTGTCAATGGGATAGCAAATAATAAATTTCATTAAACTGAAATTTAATGCTTGCTTTTTGCCGCCGGAGGGTGTATAATGCGGACAGAAAAACTTGTACGCTGCAGGAGGTAACACATGGGACTGGAGATCATCAATCGGCTGAAGCGGGAGCGTGGCATGACCAACGAACAGCTTGCCGCCTGCTCCGGCGTGACCCGAAGCACCCTGGATAAGATCACCGCGGGGATCAACACCAATCCCACCCTGGAAACCCTGAAGGCCATCTGCCAGGCGCTGAACTGCAGCCTGGGAGATCTGGACGACGGGGCCGTTCCCGGCGGCGGGGAGATCACCGAGCAGGAGCTGGCGCGCCTTCGGAAATACCGGGTGCTGGACGTGTTCGGCAAGCGGGCGGTGGACGCAGTGCTGGACGCCGAGCACGACCGCATGACCCACATTGTGGAGCGGGAGCAGAAGGGCTGGAT